>JBGPMZ010000021.1:0-11723 GCA_041487255.1 Binataceae bacterium (SeqCode)
CAAGGCGAGCGTCGCGCCGAGGCCCACCGCATCACCATTAATCGCGCCGATGATCGGCTGTTCGACATCGAGCATATTGTCAACCAGGCGGCGTCCATTCGATGCCGCGATCGGCCCGCGCCCGCGGCCCTTGCCCTTTTTACCGCTGCCGCCCGACAGGGTGCCGGCGGCCATCCCTTTCACATCGCCACCGGCGCAAAACGCGCGTCCCGCACCGGTGAGGATGATCGCGTTGACGTCCTGGTCGGCGCGCACGTCGAGCCAGATCTGTTCGAGTTCGTGATGCACCGCGTTGTTGACCGCGTTGAGCGAGTCGGGCCGATTGATGGTGATAGTCGCGACGCGGTCGGCAACTTCTACCTTGAGGAATTCATATTCGCTGTAGTCGATAGCCATGATGGTGACCTCCTGTTCCTATCGACTTCTATACAACTTGCGAATGCGATCTGCCTAACTCGCGCCTGAAAGATTTACAGGAACGGGTTCATGATGCGCTGGCCGAACGCGAGCGCGCCGTGCATGCGCGCCGGAGCGTCGACGTTGAGGTAAGCGTGGCCGAGCATCGCCTTGATGTCCTGATAGCGGCGCTGCAGCGGATGGTCGAGGAAGATCGCCTTGCCACTGCTCGCCTCGAACAGACGATCGACGGCGCGCGCAGCCAACTGCGCCGAGCGGCATGCGTGGTAGCGCATCGCGGCGCGTCGTTGAAAAGACACTGGCTGGTGTGCGCGCGCGGCGCCCATCAACTCGTCGAAGTCGTGCCGCATCATGACGAATCCGCCGTCGATCGCGTAGCTGCACTCCGACAGGAGACTCTGACAATAAGGGTCGTCGCCGATGACGCCGCCCATCCCACCTTTGCGGGTGCGGCTGATGTCGATCCACAAATCCAGGAAGCCTCGCGCCGCGCCGAGCACCGAGGCCGCCAGCGCATAATTGAAAACGATCGCAAATGGTACGCGATAGAGTGGCGAGGGATTGATCTCCCATCCGGGTAGGTCGCGTCCCATCGCATAGTCCCAATGCGACTGGCTGCGGTATTCGGGCACGAACGCATCCTCGATGACGATGTCCTTGCTGCCGGTGCCGGATAAGCCCGCGACGTGCCAGTTGTCGTCGATTCTGTAGTCACGCCGCGGCACCATGAACGATCGCGTGTCGGGGACCTGGACGCCTTCCACCTCGATCCCGCCGGTGATGCCGCCGAGGTTCACCCATTGGCAATGGTCGCAGCCGGTCGAGAACGACCATCGTCCGCTGAGCCGATAACCTCCGCTGACCTTCTGCGCCTTACCGGTGGGCGCGTATGACGACGAATGCATGGCGCTCGAATCATTGCCCCAAACCTCTTGTTGCATCTCGATGGGAAACAGCGCGAGCTGCCAGGGGTGAACGCCGATGATTCCCGTCACCCAGCCGTGCGAGCCGTCCGCGCGCGCCACTTCGGACACCGCCTCGAAGAAGTCAGCGGGATTCGCCTCGCCGCCGCCCCATCGCGAGGGCTGAAGTCCGCGCAGGATGCCGGCGTCGAGCAGCGCCTTCCAGGTCGCATCGGGCAAGCGGCGCAAGCGAGTGGCCTCATCCGAGCTGTCACGCACCTTTGATGAAAGCTCGATAGCTTTCTCGATGATCGATTTGCTCGCGGAGCCATTTTCGTCAGCGGGCGAGGAGCCACGGGCGGTTTCGTTGCGATCCACAGCTTCTACTCCCTTGTCGTTGTCCCGATTTATGCCCGCCTACCTAACCGCTATCGCATCGTGGGTCGGCGATGGCCCCAGATGCTTCCGGCGTGATGCTTCTGCACGTGCCACGTAGCGTCATCAATTTCACGCCCGCCCCATCCGTACTCGATTTCGAAACCCGACGGTGTTCGCATGTAAAACGACAGCATGTGATCGTTGGTATGACGGCCGAGGGTGGAGGCGAGTTCGATCCCCTTGTCCTGCACCAAATACATCGTCGCGCCTACGTCGTCGATCGAGCGCAGTTGCAGCATGAAGTGGTGCAGTCGCTTCGGCGCGGGTACCGGAACCAGCGCGAGCGTGTGATGGCGCGTGTTGCAGTGCAGGAACACTATCGTGACGCTCGCCGGCCCGAATTTCATGTCGATGGTGTCGCTGATGCGAAAGCCGAGACCCTCGCAATAGAAGCGCAGACTCTTCTGGATGTCCGGCACGGCGACGACGACATGCCCGACTCCTTGTGCACCGGTGACGAAACCTCCAATCGCGCGCGGCGAATGGAAGGGGTTTTCGAACTGTACCGAAGGGCCGCAGAATACCTCGCACGCCATCCCGCTCGGATCGGTGAAGCGAATCATCTCGGTGACGCGCCGCGCCGCAGCTTCCTCGGACGAGGCGGGCCTGGCCTCGACGCCGATAGCGCGCATCCGTTCCGCCACGTCGCGCAGACCCGCGGCATCCGCCACTTCCCATCCAGCATACGCGATATCGTCGGCGTCATCGCGATGTAGCGCGAAGCGGTACGCATACTCGTCCATCCGCAGCAGCAGGCGCCCGTCATCGCCCACGCCGCTGCTTTGCAGGCCGAGGATCTCGGTGGCGAATTTTTCCCACGCATCGGGATTTTTAACACCGAGTCCGAGATATCCGAGGCTAGTTACTCCGCTCATCGTCAATTCTCCTATTCCGTTTAACGACGATCACAGATCGCGGCCGCCGGCGGCATTGTCCCCGAATCCGCGGATGCCCATTCCGCCTTCGCATATGATGACGCCGCCCGTCGCGGTCGAGGAATTCTCCGATGAGGCGAGCAGCACATACGATCCGGTGTAGTCGCGCGGCTGGGGCAACTTGCCGAGCGGCAGCCCGCGCTCGACCATGTCTTTGAGAGGGATCGCGGCGATCGATCGCTCGGCCATCTCCAGCGAATGCGGGCCGCGCAAGTCGGTCGGAATCGCACCGGGCGCGACGCCGTTGACGCGAATCTTGGGCGCCAGTTCGTACGCGAGCTGGCGAATCAGTCCGACCACCGCATGCTTCGAGGCGGTGTATAACGGACCTCCGCCGCAGGGATAAAAACCCGCATTCGACACGGTAAAGACGATGCAGCCGCGGGTCTTCGCGAGCTCGCGGTAGGCGGCCTTCGCGCCGAGCAGGTAACCCTTCACGTTCACACCAAAGAGTTCATCGAACGCCTCGCCGATGCGTTCCTCGGGCAGATCGGCGAGCGACATGTTGAAATCCCAGATGCCGGCGTTGCCGACGAGACAATCAAGACGTCCGAAGCGCGCGACAGCGTCCGCGACCGCGCGATGGTTGTCTGCCAGTACGGTGACATCACCAATCGTCGCGGCGACATTCGAGCCGAGGCGCTTGGCGAGTTCCTCGCCGCGTTCGCGCGAGCGATCCAGGATCGCGACACGCGCGCCTTCTTCCAGAAAGCGCTCGACGATCGCGCGCCCCAGTCCCGACGCGCCGCCGGTGACCAGCGCGACTTTTCCTTCAAGCCATCCCATTGCGGTCTCCTATTCGACCTCGATGAAAACTTCGCCGCCTTCGATTCGCACCGGATAGGTCCGCAGCCCAACGGTCGCCGGTAGCGAGAGCGCGCGTCCCGTGCGCAGGCAGAAGCGTGCCTCGTGCAGCGCGCACACCACTTCGTCGCCTTCGACATAGCCATCCGCCAGCGAAAATTTTGCATGCGTGCAGGTGTCATCGGTAGCGAAAAATTCATCGCCGACGTGGAACACTGCGATCGGATTGTCACCTTTGATCTGGAGCGCGGACTGGTCCGCGATTTCATCGGTGCGGCAGACTCTCTTCCACGGCATCGCGGGGGTCCTCTAGAAAAAGAAACTCAGATTGCGCGCCATCAGGACCGCCTGATCGAGAATGATGGTGCGGCCCGCGATCATGAATCCGGCCACGCTATTGGCGCGTCGCAACACGTCGTGACGCATCCCGACGAATATCTCGACCTCGCGCTCGAGCCGCGATCGATACACCATGAAATAGCAGTCCACTTCGTACTCATCGTTGGCACGCGGACGAATCACGACATTGCTCACCATGTGACGCGTGCGCGACGGCGGATCCTCGGCCCATGCCATCCCGGTGTTCAGCCGGCGGATGCGCTGCGCAATCGAGCGCTTGTCCTCGTCGAAGAATGCGGCATCATCGGGTCCCGAAAATTCCTTGTCCGCTTCGCGCTTGAGGCGGTTGTAGCGCGTCGGCATGAAATAATGGATGTCGTCGGTGAGCAGGTCGTACCACTCCTCGAAGCGGCGCTCATCGAGCACGCGCGATTCGTGATAGAGGAATTGCTCGATCTCGTGCTGCAACTCCGGCGTGACGCGCTCGACACTCGAAGCCGGGGTACCTTGATCGATCGCTGCCGCGCTCATGCTGGCACCTCGCAGGAAATCATTTCGGCCCACTTTCGATAGAAGCCTCGCGCGGCCTCTTCGCCGTACACATTGTTGATCTTGCCGGGAAGGTTTTCGTGATCGGTGCGTGCATGACCGAGGCCCATCCCGAGGTTCAACTTCTGCTGACGCGCTTTGTAGCCGCGCAGCACCTTCTGGATCTCGAGCCAATTCTCTCCATCGTCCTGCTCGAAAATTCCGCCCGCGCTGAAGGTGCGCAGCACGCCCAGGCGCACCGCATTCTTGACCTCGGGCGGCGCGTCGCGATCGACCAACGCCCACGCCCACACCTCGATTTCGCCGGGCCCGCGCGGATGCCATACGCGCAGAGTCTGGATGGTCGGCAGAAACGAGAAGGTCGGGAAGACCGTCATGTGTCCGCCAAAAATCTGCGAGCCGCGCG
The DNA here is from genome assembly GCA_041487255.1 of Binataceae bacterium (SeqCode). GTDB lineage: Bacteria > Desulfobacterota > Binatia > Binatales > Binataceae > DATGKG01. Next base: position 4,791 of record JBGPMZ010000021.1, read on the forward strand.
GTTCGCCAAGACGCTCGATCGCCTGCTTCTGATGGGGCCCGGCGTACCACGCCGACGCAACCGGTCCGTTGATGTTCGCCACGGCCCCTCCGCCAGGCTCGGTGAAAAAGCCGGTACCGTGCCCATTGCTTGAGCTGAACTGGCTTCCAACCGTCGGCAGCCGCCCCATCGAAGGATCGACACCTTCGGGCAGTTGCGCGATCAGCGCCGAGATGTGGCTGTAATCCGCGTGGTACATGTCAGAGCAAAACTGCTCGGCGGCGAACTTCCAATTGCATTGCAGCACCCATCGATGCATCCCGCCGATCACTTCGGTACCGGCGGCCGTCCGATCGAAGTAACCGTCGAAGTACCAGCGCATATCGCCGAGGTAGTCTCGAAAAGCGGGCGCGTCCTCATTCCAGGTGCCGAAGACGAGGCCGTGGTAGCTCTCGAGGCGCGGCACCTGCAGCGGACCCCACTGGCTCTTGTCGATTTCGTTCCGGTAGCCATCCGCTTCATGCGGAACCGACACGAGATTACCCGCGAGATCGTAGCCCCAACCGTGATAGGAGCAGGTGAACGCGCGCGTATTGCCGCAATCGGCGCGGCAGATGCGCATCCCGCGATGGCGGCATTGGTTGAGAAACGCGCGAATCGAGCCATCCTTCTGGCGAACTACGAGAACCGGATCCTCGGCCATATAAGTGGAAAAGAAATCTCCCGGCTTCTGAAGCTGACTCTCGTGGCATAGATACAGCCACGAGCGCGCAAAGACGCGCTCCAGCTCCAGCTCATAGATGGCGCGATCGTGGTAGATGCGAGGATCGAGGCGGCCGCCCGTTTCGTCTACCAACGCACGAAGGGAGTCCGTGGTTAGCGCGACCGAGCCATTGGTTGCAGTTTTCATCGCAAACCTCCATTCGGGCGCGGGAGCGACATCCGGCCTTGCGCGCCGCCGTACGGTAGCGCGCCCGATTCGAGGCGGCAATCGCGCCTCCCGGCCCGTCAACTGTCGCGAGGCTTGAACTTCGCGAGCGTGACGTCCTCCGTCGCATCCTCGTAGACAATCTCCACCGGCATCTGTGCACGGATAGCGTCGTTGCTTATGCCGACGAGGTTGGTCAGCAAGCGCGGACCTTCCTCGAGCTCGACCTCCGCGACGTTGTACGGAACCTGGCCCTCAAACCCGCGGAAGTACGATTGATGGAACACGACCCAGGAACTCACCCGCCCCCGGCCGCTGAGCCGCGTCCAGGTGGATTTGCGCGACCAGCACGACGGGCACCGCGGCGACGGCGGATACCATACGCTCGCGCAGTCGTCGCACTTCTGAAGCCTCAATTCGCGATTGCGCAAACCGTCCCAATACGGCTGGTTGAGCGGGGAGATGGTCGGAAGCGGTTTTTGATATGGGGCCTGCGGCATCGGCGTTCACCGAATACTAGATGTGATAGACCAGCGAATCGCCGTAAGCGTTCGCCCATTGGATGATGCGCGCGTCAGCGACCTGGCGCGGGCCGCATTCGCCGCGCAACTGCCGCACGATCTCGACCTGATGATTCCATGCCATCACGTGGGACTCCGAGAGCAATCCACCGTTGGTGTTCATCGGCAGTTCGCCGCCGATTTCGATCCGGCCGCCTTGCGTGAAGTCCGGTGCCTCGCCCGGCTTGCAGAAGCCCCATCGCTCAAGAGCGATCCACGCGAGGATCGAGAAGGCGTCGTAGGTGAAGAGTGCGTCGACATCATTTGGCGTGATTCCCGCCATTTTGTACACCGGCTGAAGCTCCGCCTTGTACTCGAAGACCGATTGCTGCGCCACGCCAAGGCCCGGGTACGACCAGATGAATTCTTCGCGGCCGGCTGGCAGAGCCTGCATCCCGCTGATGTAGACGGGGCGCTTTTTGCAGTCGCGCGCCCGCTCGGCGGTGGTGACGATCACGCATGCAGCGCCATCGTTGATGAGGCAATAGTCAAGCAGGTGGAGCGGCTCGCAAACGAAGCGCGAGCGTTGATGCTCCTCGACGTCAAACGGCTCGCGCATGATCGCAAGCGGATTCATCGAGGCGTGTTTGCGAAACGCGATCGGCACGGCCGCCAGCGCGCGGCTATCGGTCCCGTAACGCTCGAAGTAACGTCGCGCCACCATCGCCGCGCCCGCGCCCGGCGAGGTCATCCCGAAAACCGGGTCTTCGCCATGCCCGCCGCCGGCCTCGCGGCCACCCTCGCGATCGCCACCGCCTCCCATCATCGGACGCCGCATGCCCGAGAAGCTAACCGACGCCAGGCACGCGACCGCATCGGCGAGCCCGGCGTTAACGATCATCGCAGCCCATTGAATAGAGCTCGCGGTGAATCGCCCGTGCGCCCAAGTCTGGTTGTACGCGCGGAGGTTGAGCCCGAGCACTTGCGCGAGAGTGTCGCCGTCGGCGCCGATCGGCGAGCCGAAACTCACGATCAGACCGTCGAGGTCGGAGCGCGTAAGACCCGCTTCCTCGAGTGCGTTGGCGATGGCGTCGGATGCGAGATCGATGGGGCTGCGCATCAGGCGGCGTCCGTAAGCGGACTCGCCGACCCCGACGATCGCGGAGCGGTCTTTCAGATCGAAGTTGGCCATAGGTCAGAACGTCGGGAGATGCTGGATATCCTTGTATTTGTAGTATCCGGGGCCGACGCCGTACTCCATGATCCCGAAGCCGACATCATTACCGGATCGCCATTCGATCAGATGGTCGCTCAGCGTGCTCGCCTCCGCGAGGACTGCCGGATCGCTGAGGTCCCACACCTCGTGCTCGCAGTAGTATTCGCCCTTGTGGTCGCCGTGGTACCAGCCGCGATAACCACCGTAGCCGCCGCCTTTCAAATGCCATCGCGGCGGATGCGCGATGAATGAAACCTCGCGCTTCTCGCCGTTTTTGAAGTGCAGGGCGAGGTCGCCACCCTTAAGCGTCTGCACCGGCCCCGTCGCATCCCAGCGAAAATCCTGTTCGGTTTTTTCCAGCATCCAACCGGGATCACTTTTGTCGCCGAACGCCGTGACTCGTTCGCCGCTGAAGTAGCTGTACTTGCCGGGCGCGCGTTCCACGAAGCGCCAATGCAACGCGTATCCGGGGAACTGCGCGACCGACCAACTGAACAGGAACGGCGCGAAGGTGGTGCGCTTCGAGTCCGTGGCGTCGGTGCGCAGCGGACGGCGCGTGCCCCATGAGCGATCGCGATGCGCCCACCATGCATCGTCGGTGAGCGAAATGGTTTTTCCGCCGAATTGTAGAGTGCCGCGCGCGCGTCCCACCTGATCGAACCGCGAGATGTCCTGCACCACTTTGCCGCCGCTCTCGCGCAGGTCATGCTCCTCCTCGTGCGGATTCATCGCCGCCGTCCATTCGATATCGAGCCGAATCGTCGAAGGATTGTCATCGAGTTTGATGCGGAAGCGGCGCAGTCCCTCCAGCGTTTCGACCGATAGCGGGCCGATCTTCACCTCATCGACGCGCGGACGCAGCGTCCGCGAGGCGCGAAAGTTGTACTGCTTGCCCTCATGCCAGACGGTAGCAAATCCATCCTGGACGTTTTTGTTGGGATACTGCCCGACGCCGAAACCGAGAATCGTGTTGCGGTCGCGGACATTGTAGATGCTGAGGTAAATGCGCTCGGTCCACTCGGGGCTGGTCGTGTGCACATGGTCCATCGTCGCGGGCAGTTGATGGCACATGAGTTCATCCCACGCAGTCAGCATCGCATTTCACCTCGCCAGCTTTGAAAAAGTCAGAAGCCCAGCGCCTTTGCCGCCATGTCGAGAACCACCGGCACCGAGTAAGTTGTGCGCGCGAGGCGCAGATCCTTGTTGCGGCCCTCAGCGAAGAGTCCCGACGCGCTCAACCAGAACGCCGTGCTGCGCATCATGTAGAGAATTTCGTAGTAACGGCAGACTTCGAGGTCGATCTCGATTCCAGTGAGCTGCCGATAGTGGTCGAGAAAAAACTCGCGCTCGACGACACACGAGAGCAGCGGAGAGCCTTCGCGATTCAGATCCGACAAGACGTAAGCGACGTCGTACATCGGATCGCCGATAACCTGCAGCTCCCAATCGATCACCGCCGCGATGGCATCATCCTTTACAATCAAGTTCCCCGTGCGATAGGCGCCGTGCACGAACGCGAGGCGCGGGGCCTCGGGCGCGTTCGCCTTGAGCCACATCAGAAGTTCAGTCAGCACCGGCTCGGGCTTGCGCATCGACTGATGAATCAACGATTCCCACTTCGCAATTTCGCGCAGCGCGAAATCCTTTCCAGGGCCCGGTACGCCGATGAAGTCGAGGCCGCCGGCGCGCCAATCGAGGTTGTGCAGCGAGGCAAGCGCCTCGACAAAGCTGCGCGGCAACTTGCCGCGCGTTGCGGCCTCGGCATAAAACTGCTTTCCGGCGCGCGACCACGGATTCGGCACCTCGCCCTCGACTTTTTCCATGACGAAGAAGGGGCCGCCCAGGAGCGATGGATCCTCTTCGTACCAATAGGCCTTGGGCGTCGGCGCGGGCGTCGCCTCGAGCGCCTTGATGACGCGAAACTGCTCGCGAAGACTTGATAGCTCGCGCAGCAGCCCGGAACCTGGATCTTTGCGCAGGCAAAACCCCTGCCGCATGGCGCGCCCGTCCTCGTTCCAATTCGCATAGAAGATGTAGATCTCGTGCGACCATCCACCGGCAGTATGAACAAAGTCGCTTAGCGCGAGGTTTTGAGCGCGCGGCAATTTGGACGCGAGATAGCCCGCGATCTTTTCCTGAACTGTTCGATCGCTTGCCACTCTTCAATCCCCGGCCTTGCCGGCGACCTTGAGATCCTGATTGAGAAGTTGCCGCAGCGCCTCATGCACGCGACGATTGGCCGTTGCGAAGATCTCCTCCCCAAGGCGGCTGCGCTCGGCATACAGATGTTCAATCAATTCGCACAGTCCATCTTCGTGCAGATGGTCGCCGCGGACGAATCGATTCAACTCGGGCAATCGCGAGAGATCGCGCAGCAGGTCCAGCATAACCGCATGCTTTCGCTCTTCGATATCGCCGCGGTCCTCAACCTGGCGCGACACGAATTCCAGAATGACCGCCGCCATGTAGGCTTGCGCCTTTGGATACGGCTCCGCGATGGCGGGAGCGATCACCTCTCGCAGCGAAGTCACGATCTCATTGATGAGTTGCTTGGCCGGGATCATTGAAGTGAACTCATCGCGAGATGGTTCGCGAGTATGCGCGGCTCAACATCTGCTGCTCGAATAGTCCCCGCCACGTACTGCTGTCAATGTTGCGCGCCGCGGCGCGCTTTGCGGGTTGCGTTCTTCTCGCGAACCGTGTTACCCGCAACTCCGACAGCTCAGACTGCAAAATTATGACGCAAGCTAATCGCGGATTGCCTCGCCCTTACCTACAGAATTATCACCCCAATCGCGTCGACAGGCTCTCCAAATCGCTTGTCGCCGGGCTTGTTATCTTCACCGTAACGAGCGTAAGTAACCTCAATGGGGCGCGAGCACAGACGAGCTCGCCGCTAGGGGTTATGATGGCGGCCGCGAACGGGGTGCAAACCATTTCGGAGGGCGCGCGCACTGCGGCGGCATCGTTGTTTGGCGATCGCTGTGCGGTGTGCCATGGGCCGAACGGAGACGGCAAAGGACCGGGAGCCGCCAATTTGAATCCGAAGCCGGTTGATTTTCGGGATCGCAAGTGGCAGCGCTCGGTGACCGACGAGAAGATCGCAAAAGCCATTGTCTATGGAGGACCGGCGGTAGGACTGAGCTCATCGATGTCGGCGAATCCCGACCTCGAGACGCAACCGGGCGTCGTCGCCGCGTTGGTGGAAGAGATCCGGAGCCTGGCGAACAAACGATAACGATAGTCTTCCGAGGACTTAGACAGATGAAGCGGCGAGAATTTCTCAAGACCGGAGCGATGGCGGTGGTGGGTACCGCAGTCGCAGCGTCGGGAATAATCGCGAACGCAGCGCAAGAAGCAGTACCGAAATTCTCCACTTTGAAACCCGACGAGGCGCAAACCCTTCTGCAGGCTTCGCGCCAAATATTCCCCCATAGCAAGTTGGACGACGCGCCCTACTGGAAGGTTGTCGGCCAACTCGACGCAGCCGCACAAGCGGATCCCTCCGTCGCAAAAATTCTGACCGATGGCGTCGCGCAATTGGATGCCTCTCAAGGGTCAAAGTTTGTCAATCTGAATGACAAGCAGAAGCTCGATGCACTCAAGTCCATCGAGACGACTCCCTTCTTCCAGAAGGTTCGGGGAGTCGAGCTGCAGACCTTGTACAGTGACCCGGACGTCTTCAAGGCGATGGGGTATCAAGGAGCCTCCTACGCGATGGGCGGCTACCTGAATCATGGTTTCAATGATCTCGCCTGGCTGCCAGACCCTCCACCGTCGGCAAGTCCGAAGCCGGCCTAAGGGTTGCGCATGGCTAAGCATGAACTCAGCGACGATTCGGTAATCGTTGTAATCGGTTCCGGCGCCGGCGGTGGTACCCTCGCCAACGAGTTGTGTCAGAAGGGCTTCAAAGTCGCGCTGCTCGAGGCAGGGCAGCATCAATCGCCCACCACCTTTCGGAATGAGGAATGGTTCGCATTCAACCAGCTCGCATGGTTGGACAAGCGCACTACATCGGGAAATTGGCGCATCGCGAAGGACTTCCCCAATCTGCCGGCGTGGATCTGCAAGACCGTGGGGGGCACTACGACACATTGGGCAGGCGCCTCGCTAAGGTTGCAGGAGCACGAGCTCAAGGCCAGGACGCACTACTCTAGGATCGACGGTGCGAACTTGTTGGATTGGCCACTGACTCTCGCAGAGCTAGAACCTTACTATGCCAAGGCGGAGTCGAAGATGGGAGTGACTCGGACCAACGACATTCCCGGACTTCCTGGCAACAACAACTTTAAGGTGATGTACAACGGCGC
>JBGPMZ010000022.1:0-11324 GCA_041487255.1 Binataceae bacterium (SeqCode)
AGGAAGAAGACGCCGGCCGCCAGAGCTGCCGCAGTCGGACCGCGGAGCAGCAGCAGATACACCAGCAGCGGCGCCGTTGCGATCCTACCTAGTGTGAGGATGTTGGGAGTTGTCCACGCCACGCGAAAAATCCGCTCTCCGTCGCTACTAGATGCGATCCCCCGCCCGCCTTTCGAGACTATGGCAATCGAGGGTGCGGGGCAAACCTCCTCACTCAGTGCTGACGTGATGCATTCCTGCGGTCGCATCAGGTAACCTGACCATCATAAAGATGAAACAATCCTCGCGCTTCGACTCGGATTTCCTGGTAATCGGCGGCGGTATCGCAGGCTTGATGTTCGCGCTCAAGGTCTCCGAGGTCGGCACCGTCACCGTGCTGACCAAGGCCGCGAGTTCCGAGGCCAACACCGCCTATGCCCAGGGCGGCATCGCAAGCGTGTGGAGCGTCGATGATTCATTCGAATCGCACATCGACGACACGCTCAAAGCGGGCGCGGGGCTATGCGATCGCAACGCGGTCGAGACCATCGTGCGCGAAGGACCCGCCGCGGTGCGCGAGCTGATCCGTCTCGGCACCCAATTCACCCGTATCGAGGCTGGCGGCGACGACGAGTACGACCTCGGACGCGAGGGCGGGCATAGCCATCGCCGCGTGCTGCACGCGCAGGATCTCACCGGCCGCGAGATCATGCGCGCGCTCGGCGAGGCCGCGGCGGCGCGCGAAAACATCCGCGTGCTGGAAAATCATGTCGCGGTGAACCTGCTCATCAAGAAAGATCGCGCGACCGGCAAACCTAAATCATGCTGGGGCGTCTATGCGCTCGACCGCAATACCAATCGGGTGGATAAGATCGTCACCCGAGCCACGATGCTGGCTACCGGCGGCGCGGGCAAGGTTTATCTGTACACCACCAATCCCGATATCGCGTCGGGCGACGGGGTGGCGATGGCGTATCGTGCGGGCGCGCCGATTGGAAACATGGAGTTCATCCAGTTCCATCCGACCTGTCTTTATCATCCGGCGGCGAAGTCGTTTCTGATTTCCGAGGCGCTGCGTGGCGAGGGTGCGATTCTGCGGCTGCCGGACGGCACCCCGTTCATGAAGAAATACGATCCGGCTGCCGAGTTGGCTCCGCGCGATATCGTCGCGCGCGCCATCGACGCCGAGATGAAGCGGCTCGGCCTCGATTGCGTCTACCTGGACCTCAGCCACAAACCGGCCGACTTCATTCGCAATCGATTCCCGAACATCTCCTCGCGATGCCTCAGCTTCGGTATCGACATGACGAAGCAGCCGATCCCGGTGGTGCCGGCGGCTCATTATATGTGCGGCGGCGTAGTCACCGATCTCAACGCGCGTACGCCGATCGAGCGGCTTTATGCCGCGGGCGAAGTCGCGATGACGGGACTCCACGGCGCCAACCGCCTCGCCTCCAATTCACTGCTGGAAGCCGCGGTGATGGGCCATAGCGGCGCGGTCGCGGCGCATCGCGAGATCGAGGATTCCCCGGATGGAACGGTGCCCGACTTCGCCGAATGGGAGACCGGCCGCGCCATCAAGAGCGAGGAGCGCGTGATGGTCACGCAGAGCTGGGACGAGATCCGGCGCATGATGTGGAACTACGTGGGCATCGTACGCAGCGATCGGCGCCTCGCGCGCGCACAGAGCCGCCTCGCGCTGCTCAACGAGGAGATCCACAGCTACTACTGGGACTACCTGCTCGACTCGGATCTCATCGAGTTACGCAACCTGGTGAACGTGGCCGAGCTGATCGTGCGTTCGGCCTCGATGCGCAAAGAATCGCGCGGCCTGAACTACAACCTCGATCATCTGGACCGCGACGACGCGCATTGTTTGGGTCCGACCGTGATAACGAAAGCGTGATCTCCGGCGGGAGAACGCCGCACGACCTGGCAAAGAAAAAGGGCGAGGTGTTCACCCCGCCCTTCGTGATCGCTATCTGAAAATTCTCAAGCCGCGGCCGATGCCTGGCCTTCCATGCCCTTTGGTCCCAGCGCGGCCCATGCGCCCTTCTGCCATTTGAGGGTTGACAGTTCGTCTTCAGCGAACAACTGCACCATCTCCTTGGTCTGCTGATCTTCCTTGAGCGACTGTGCGAACTCGAACAGCGGACGGATGGTTTCGGCGGGATTGGGGAAGCGCTCCGCGCCGCGCTTCAGTTTCGCGAGGTCGGAGATCTTCGTGTCACGCTGATATGCGAGCTGCTTGCGAAACTCATCGGTCATGCGCTCGGGCATGGTTCCGCCAAGTTCGCTGAGGCGCTGCGCGAAAGCGCGGCCATGATACGACTCACGCTCGGCCACCATCTTGAGGCCGCCGCGGATGCAATCGGTGGTACATACGTCCAACCACGCGCGAACGGTGTCGCCGCCGTTGGTCTCCGCCGCGCTGACAGCTTCGAGGAAGCTCATCACGGCCGCGCGCTCGGAGTCATAGGCCTTGCCGAAGGCCATGAACTTGCCCGCTCCGTTTCCATTGGACGAAAGAGCGCCGTTCTCCAGCTGCTTCATTTCCTGTTCGAAAGTGACTTCATCAATTATGCCGGTGCGGAAGGCTCGCAGCAGTTGTTTGAACTCAAAATTCTTATTCATCGGGATCCTCCGAGATCGTTGGCCACGCAGGGGTGCAGAGGAGAGGCTAGTAGCGGTCGCTCCGGCTTGTCAAACCGCGCGGCCGTAGTGAAATCCGAGCCGACGCAAACAGGTTTTTTCGTTGCGTCAAATTCGCGGAGGATGGCGGAGTGGTCGAAAACTTTCGTGGAAAACGAGACTGAACGTCGGTTAGAGAGGGGGCCGGGATGAAGGTGCTTGGCAACACCTCCATCCCGACCTTCGCCGCGTGGGGGGACACGGCGACCTCGCCGCGTGGGGGAACACGGCGATCTTGGGAATTCACAGAATAACTAGTGGGCGAAATCTTCGGTAATGTAATTTTCCCCGTTGCTCGAAATACCCACCGCAATCCCGGTCCGTTCAAATTCAGGCGATAGCAGGTTCAACCGATGCCCGTCGCTATGCATCCACATCTCCACACATTCATCGGCTACCGTTGCTGATACGCCGCTGGTCTCAAAAATATTCTCGCCGACGTGATCGGTATCCATCCCCGAGGCCGCTACCCGCTCGATCAGGGCTGGTTCGCCTTCGCCACGATGCTGGAAGAATCCCGCCCTCGCCATCGCCACGCTATGCCGGCGCGCCGCCTTCGCGAGCTCCGGCGAAAAGAATAGTGGCTTCACGCCCGCGCTTTCCCGTTCCTGATTCACCAGCGTGAGCACCTGTTCCTCGAGCTCAAGCCGGACGGGCCGGACCTGAGGGATTACTACGATGGTTTCGTCGCGATGGTCGTACTTGGCCAGCACTGCATCACTCTCCACGGCCGGACGCAGACAAGCGCATGCAGCGCCCGTGACCGCAAGGATCAGGAATAACGACCTGTACATGGTTTGTCTGGCTCAGGTCCGTAATCGGAAAAGCTCCTTTCTGCAAGGTTGACGGAGCAAAAAGCGTTCCCCGTGTGCCGGCGAAAAACTCTCCATTGTGTAGGGGAAAAATTCCCTTTTGTATCAAGGCTGAAACTGTTCGGTCCTGCGATGTTGTGCTCCAGCCAACGTGGCGTTGCGCGAATTCACCACGGTTTGCGTCCCAAAGCTGGTTCGCGGGAGCTACACAGTGGACGATTGTGGGACTGCGGTTGGATTCGCGGCCAGGCGCTGCGCAAGAGAAATCCGCAGAGATGCAAATCTCGTCGCTAGCCAAAAAAATAGGAAGAAAATCCGTGGCCACTTGAGCACGTCAATAGATGACGGTCAGATAGTGGACTGATGGTATCTAACGCATCAATATTACGGGGAATTTTTCCGAACGACTCGCGCTTTAAGGACGCATGGATACCGGAGTAAATCTGAACCGGACTCTAATAGACTGTGATAGGCAATATGGCGCCGATTCGGCAAACGAGGTTCTCTCAAAACCACAAATTATGCTAGTAGAGCCCGTTCTCGACGGGCTAAACTTGGGTGAATGGTGAACCGGGCGTTCGGCTCATTTTGCGCCGTGGTGGCGGCGATCCTTCTGTGCGGCGGTCTGGCGTCGGCCGATGGCGGCATAACCACCTCGAGCACCTCGAATGCGATTGGCGTCCTGATCGATGGCAGCAACGTCCGCCTCTTCGTTCCCTATACGACTGACAACTCGCTGAAGATGGGTACCGTCCTGAAGCTCATCGAACCCATTGCCAGTGTGGCTACGACGAAGACAGTCCGCCTGCAGCAGCACGAACAGCGAAGCCTCCTCAAGACCGGATACGCTAATTCCTGCGCTGCCAGTCCCGCGACGGGGATCGCGGTATGCTCCGCCGCGTTCGGCAGCTCCTACTTCATCAGACCGCCAAACAACAAGGTTGGCGGGTTTAAATCCGGCGTCAAAGGACTGATCCATTTTACCGGCGGATCGTGCGCAAACTGCGGTGTCGCGATCGACGATGACCTCGGTCTCGCCATCGTCGCCACCAGCAAGGGTTATCTCCCGGTGCAACTTTCGCCGTTCGCGCTCCAGCCGATGATATCGACCAAGGGCGAAGCGATTTCCGGGAACTTCGGCTACGATGCGGTCGATCACTTCATCCTCTCGCCCAACTACCATCTTTTTAGCATCAAGCACTTTCAGAGCGGGACACCGCACTACCAGATCCTGAATGTGACAAATGGTTCGGCGTTCGATCTCTCCGACAACGACGAATTCTTCAATGCGGGCGGAAACTGCACGACCAATACCGGCGGCACCACCCAGCGCGACGCCTTGCCCGATTCTGCGGCCTATGACATCAACACCGGGATCGCTTACGGGACCTTCCGCAGCCCGGCTGATTGCGTCGACGAAAACGTCGTCGAAGACATCGCATTGTTCGATCTGACGCAGGCCACCTTCGACACTGTTGCCGGTACCTGGTCGACCCCCGGCAAGCAGGTGCAGACCCTCCCCGAAATGACCAAGCTCAGCAACGGAATTGCCGGCATCGCGATCGTACCAGGGCACAGTCTGGCTATCCTCGCCGATCGGCGGGAGCATTCGGGCGGCGGAAGCGGATTTGGCGCGCTCAGCCTGCCGACCACCTCCGGCGCCGGCATTCCGTCGATATCGGACTGGGTGCAGGCCGACCTGCCCGACGATCCGTCGGGACAGCCCTGGAAGATGTCATATATGCCCAACGGCCTGACCGCATACGCCAGCCCCAACAATGGCCGGGGGATGGGCGTGATCGTCAACCGCAGACGCACCTTTGCCGCCGTGGTCGACATCGCGATGGTGCTGGGCGCCCCGCGCCAACCAGGAACTTCGCACACCCTGAGCAGTTCGGTAGACTTGGTTCAGAGTGGAATCGTCAGGTTTGTTGATATCCGTCCGGGTAAGTAAAGAACCCCGGAACCTCATCGAGATACCTCATACATCAGGAGAGAATCATCGTGAAGAATGCAGCAAAGATAATCGAGCGCGTCGCATCCATCGGCTCTCTTACTCTGATTTCCTTGATGTTTTATGCTGGCCTGTCGTTCGCCTGCGTTCATGGCGTCACTCCGCCACCCCCGCCGGTGCTGCCGCCTCCGCCGTTCAATGGACCGCCTCCGAACGTGGTTCCTCCGCCTCCGGCTCCCATAACGCCGATCGTGACCCGAGCGGAGCATTCGGCCGTCCTCGCGGAAACCGCCGCAGCTCAGGCGGAGACTGCCGCCAACCAGGCGCAGCATGCCGCCGCCGATGCGATGGATGCGGCGGTGGGCGCAGAAAACTCCGTCAATCGCGCCAACAAAGCCGTCAACAAGGCATTGGAGAATTTCGAGAAATCGGTGAACAAGTAGTCTTCGTTACATAAACCCACATGGCGGACCTGGGTCGGCAGGCCTTGGTCTGCACTTAACTTCGAACCTCGGGGGAAACGAGAGACTGAATGATGAAAAGGTACCTGCGAGGCGCTACTGCGGCGCTGATTCTGGCCGCGGTCTGCAGTCCGCTTTGTTCCGGACTGCCCAGCTCTACCACGGCTCTTGCGGCCCAAGCTGGCGGAGGTTCCACGTCCGCCATGGTCATCCCGGTGGCGAAGCTTGATGCATACGGATATGTATCATCGGCTCCGGCTGGTCCTTCCGACACGGGGTCATTAATCGCCTCTTCACCGTTGATTCATTCGATACCGGCGCCGGTCACCCCGGAGCAGTTGGCGAGCGCCGGGAAACCGGCTGGAGGGGCGGCGCAAGTATCGTGGATGCCCTCGATTAGGGCATTAGGCTTCATCAGGCCAAGCGATCTGGAAAATAAGAGCCTTAAATCGCTCTATCAGCTCGCGCGGCTGACGACGCCGGCCCAACCGCATCTGGATGTAACGCTGTTTGGCGGCGGTCTCGTCTCGGAGGACTATTACCTCACCGATGAAGGCATCCAGCTCGAACAGAGCATCACCGAGGGCATCGGCATCGTCGGGCGTGTCACCGGCTACCAGTTGTGGATCGAGAAAAATTCCACCAGCCCATTGGCGCCCTCAAATCAAACCGTGAACCGATTGAACTTCGGACGCTTCCAGGCTGGATTCGATCTCAGCCCGGCGCCCGGTTTCAACTTCGTCTTCCTCGGCGGTCATGATGTCGGCGACAGCGACGCATGGACTGTCGAGTCCGACATTTCGATGTGGTTCCTGCTCGGGAGCGCTCATCCGATCAACGTCTTCATCGCGCCGGTCCACAACTTCCAAAATGACGTGACTTCGAGCGAGATCGATTTGCGCGTAGTTGCGATGCAGACCCCAGACTGGATACTGCTGCTGGGCGCCGGCGGATCAGTCTACGGCGGCGGCTTCATCGACGGGCTGGACGGCCAAGGCGGTCCCATCGTGGGAATCTACAATCGTCTTTACCAGATTGGCGCGGATCTGCAGTTCGGATATGGAAGCCCAGGGGTCTACGGCATGCTGAACATCTACAAGACTTTCAGTATCCCCGGACTGTAAAACCTCACCTTCCAATAGGAGGGCGCCGGCCGATGTCCGGCGCATATGGTGCCACCATGAGACTTTCCAGCACTCTCCTTCTTCTCACGGCCATCACTTTCGCGGCCTGTGCGGGCAAGAATCCGCCACCCACGGTCGCCTCGGCGGCGATACCCACATCGTCGAAGGCTCAGGCCTCCGATTCGGGCCTGCAACTCAGCACCGATGAGATCGCGCGGCAGCTTTTTGTCGCGGTCAACAAGCAGCGCACTGACAACGGCCTGCAGCCGCTCGCGATGGCGCCCGAGCTCATGACCAGTGCGCAGGAGCATAGCGACAAAATGGCTTCCGGCCCCTTCCTCAGCACCAAAGGCGCCGACGAGCCAAGCGCAATCTCAAGGATCACCAATCAGGGAGTGAAGACCCTCAAGCTCGGTGAGGATGTGGTAAGGCTCAACGCCGCACCCGCGCGCGTGGCCGATGCGACGACCTCGATTTGGATGGGCGCCGCGGCGGACCGAAAGAATGTTCTGTCGACCGCATTCACCAAGACCGGGATTGGAGTGACGCGCGCCGCCGATGGCGATTACTACATCAGCGCAGATTTCGCGCAGTAGGCCTCGGCGCCGGCGTGCGGTTATCTGCCGACACCCACCAATGCCACTGGCTCACCGCTGTTGGCAAAGTTGCCGGTAATGACCAGGCTGTCGATCACGGGCCCAACCGCCAGTGGCGCAAATTTCAGCACGATCCTGCACTGTTTCCCCGGCGCTAGTGGGCTTTCATCAACGCAGGTGGAACGTAAAGAGTCGATGGTGAAGCCGGTCGGCGGCAAAACGCTGATCTGCGATTGCAGTGCGATCCCGTTAACTACCGCTGGAGCTTGGTTGGCGCGTGGATTGAACACGCGCACCGCTTGAGCGACGCTCGATCGGCCGACTCTCACTTTACGAAAATTCAGTCCGGGCGGTGCAATTTTGACCGCACCGATCGCCACCGGCGTCGCGGTCGGAGTCATTGTTGGCGTGACACCGGACGTAGTAGTTGCGGTGGCGGTCGGCGTTTGAACGCTGAACGGCGTCTGAACCGGCGTCATGATTGCGGTGAGGGTCGCCGTCGCGAAGGGCGTCGCGTTACTTGAACGTGTCGGCAATGGGGTTCGAACCACAGTGGGCGTCGGCGGATTGTTGGTGGTTGCGACCGGCGTCATGACCGGGGTCACAGTTGCGGTCGCGGTCGGCGTCGGCGATTGCAGCACCGGAACGATTCGCGCCACGAATGCCAACCCGTTGGTGCTCGGATTTTCGTCTTCGAAAACTCCGGCGGTGACCGGAAAATCTGTCGACTGCGTGGTCCCCGTCAGGTAGGCGTTTTCAACCGAATCAACCGCCACCCCTTGCGCCATATCCAATCCGCTGCCACCGAGGTAGCTGGTGTAGAGGTTGAAGGTGCCGCTTGGATCCAGCACCGACACGAACGCGTCCCCGCCGCCCGCATAAGTCGGTTGATAGGCATCGGGCGTGATCGCCAGCGAGGTGCTGGTGGTAATTCCGCTGAGGAAGATATTGCCGGATGGCCCAATCGCGATCCGCGTCGGATTGCCCCCCAGATTGAGCATTACAAAGATCGGATTGCCCGAGGGGTCGAGGTTGATGAGCAGCGGTCCGCCGCGAGTCCCGACTACGTGCGCATCACCGGCGCCGTCGGTGGCAATCCCGAACAGCGTCGCGAATGGGAAGTTATCCGAGAACTCCAGGCTGGAACCGCTGTTGTCGAGTTCGACCACAAAGCCGCACAGATCCGGCGCGCAAGTTTGGGTGTTGAAGTTAACTCCGGTCGAGGTGCCGCCGCTGATGAAAACGTTGTCCGCGGAATCGAGGGCAACCGCGTTTGGCCATCCGCCATCCGTCACCCCCATGAAGGTGGAAAATACCAGACCGGTGCCATCGGGGTTGAACTTCGTGACGAATCCCACCAGTGGCGCGCCGATGCTACCTGGATACTGGCTTTGAAAGGTGCCGGGGGTGGTTGGAAAGTTTGCCGAGCGAGTCGTGCCGACCACGAATGCCTCACCATTGGAATCTACCGCGATTCGTGCGCCTGCCGCGTCGGTGCCCAAGTGCGTCGAATAGATGAGGCCTCCGTTGCGATCGAGCGCGATCACGAAAGCATCCTGTTTCCCCTTGAGGATCATCTGAAACGCGCCGATGGTGACCGGAAAATCCGACGATAGCGTGAGCCCGGTTGCGTAGGCATTTCCGGAAGGATCGATCGCGATGCCGGTGGCCTGCTCGAAGCTCGTACCCCCGGCGTAGGTCGAATAGAGCAATGCGCTGCCGTCCGGGCTCACCTTGGTCATGAAGATGTCCGAGTTTCCGAAATTGGTTTTCTGGAAAGCATCCGGCGTGATCGGAAAGTCAGTTGAAGTGGTGGTCCCCGTGACCCACGCCGAGCCATCGGTTTGATCGACCGCGATCGATACTCCCTGGTCACCGCCGGTTCCGCCGAGATACGAGGCATAGGTCAGTAGCGGATCGATGGTGAGCGGCTGGCTCTCGTCGTATGGACCGAGCTCGAATGCCACGGTGCGGGCATCTTTAATGACGTATCCTCCGGACACGGCGCGTCTCGCACCCGCGATCGTCTGGTAGATCCGCGGCGCATGCTCGATCACGGTGCCACCCCCGGTCCTGATCACGAGGTTGTGTTCGGCGTCGATTTCGAGTTTGCGCGCCCCCTCGAATTCCAGCTTGATACGCGACGCATCCGCACCTGGGCCAACCTCGAGGTCGTATTCCAGGCGACCCTGCTCGCCGCGATACCGCAGGTTCACCTCCGGATAGACATTGCGCAGCCGCACACCCGCGAAGGTTGGAATCTTGGTATGCCATGCCTTCGGATCGCGCCCGATGAAGTAGTTGCTCGTGCCTTCGAGCCGGTCGACTCCGGTGACTTCCGGCGCGGGGTTGGCACCCTTCAACCGGATTCTCAGGGCCGAAAACCTCGCACCGTCACCGGTCGGTTTTTGCGGGCCGGCATGAGCTGACGGGTCTCGCAACTTCAGCACCGCTTCGGTCGCCGTGAGGAACAGCGAATAGCCGCTGCCTCGCGAAAGGAACTTGACCCGCGGATCGGTCTGGCCGCGATTCTCCTCGAAGCTCAGCGGCAGCCTTCCGTAGCCATCATTGAGTTGCGCTCGCGGCGCGCTCCGGGGCCGCTTCGTGACAGGATTGCCGACGGCGAGAATCCACCCCGTGGACGCGACGAGTACACCAAAAACGAGCAACGGCAGCCGTCGACCCCGATTGCCATCGCGGCGATGTTCGTGCATCGAACCCCTTGACGCACCGTGGGCCCCTCTCGGATTTACTGGTCTCTAATGGGCTGTAGTGTGTGTGCTTGACAACTACACTATGAGACGACTTGATGCTAACGAATGTTCACATGGGGTCTCACTTCAGCGTCGAAGCGATCGAGGAACTTGTCAAGGCCGCGGTCGGCGCCAATCGGCGTCACGAGAATCTCGCCGACGCCGATCGACTCGAACCGGTTGAGGTATTCGGCGAGCTCGCGCGGCGGCGCCATGATTCCCTGCACGTAGCCGCCCGTCTCGGTCCATCGATCGGCAAAGCCGATATACACGCGATGGCTGATGGCGAACTCGCCGAGCGATTTTCCATTGCGCGCCGCGATCTCCTTGATCCATGCGAGGCGCTGCGCAACCTCCTCCGGCTTCATCCGCGTGCCGTGCCATCCGTCGCCGAGTTCGACCGCCCGCCGGCACGCGCGCTTGCTGATGCCGCCGATCCAGACCGGAATGTTCCCCGCTGCCGGTCGCGGCCCGAAGCGCATTCCCGAGAGCTGCGTGAATTCACCGCTGAAGGTTGGCGTTGGGTTCGACCACAGCTCGCGCCACAGCCGGATCGCCTCATCGGTATATGCACCCCGCTTCTGATATGGCGCACCGAGCGCGGCGAACTCGGCTTCGAGCCACCCGCTGGCGGCGCCCACGATGAGCCGTCCGTTCGAAAGCCGATCGAGCGTGGCGAGTTCCTTGCCGAGATGAATCGCGTTGCGATACGGCACCACCAGCACGCTGGTCGCGAGGCGAATGGTTTTGGTCAGCGCGGCAGCGAACGCGAGGGTCGGAATCGGATCCAGGATTTCGATCGGTGGAAGATTGCCGCCAGTCTCAGGCACCAGTAGATGATCGCTCACCCATATCGAATGGTAGCCGGTTTGCTCCGCGCGCACCGCGACTCGCGCGATCTCCTCGGCGGCGCCGCCGCCCATTTGGGCCGGCGCGCTAGCGCCAATTTGGGCC
>JBGPMZ010000023.1:0-11313 GCA_041487255.1 Binataceae bacterium (SeqCode)
CGTAGCAAGTACTATCGCCCGACGATGGAAAGGATTTTCAAGACTGCCGGGCTGCCGGTCGAGTTGGTCACGCTGGCCCACGTCGAGTCGGGGTTTCAGCGCGGCGTGCGTTCGAGTGCGGGCGCCGTCGGGATCTGGCAATTCACTCGCGCCACCGGCAAACAATTTATGACGATTCGCGGCCGGCGCGATGATCGCCTCAATCCGATGCGCGAGACCGAGGCCGCCGCGAAGCTGCTCCGCGCCAACTACGAAACGCTTGGTGACTGGCCGCTTGCCATCACCGCCTACAACTACGGCACCGGCGGGACCGCTCGCGCGGCCGCGCAATGCGGTAGCGACTACTGCAAAATACTGAAGACGTACAACGGACCTCGTTTCGGCTTCGCGGTGAAGAATTACTATGCGGAATTTCTCGCCGCCATTCAGGTCCACAAATACGAGCACAAGTACTTCCCGGGGATCGAGAGCGAGCCTGCTATCGTACCTCCGCCGTTGCCGGCGAGCTCAGGGCGAGTTGTCAAGGTGGGCGCGCATTCCACGCGGCATGGCAAGCATCCAGCCAGGAAGAAGCCCGGACCGAGTGCCTCATCGCGTCGTTCGGTGCAGCCCGTGAGCCTCAACCTCCCGCCGCATCAGCCACCTTCGTTGAAGGACTGATCGCGCGATAGCTTGGGCGCTCGCGCAATCGGGCAAGATACTTCTCGACCCGCGGAAAGTCTCCCAAGCCCAGCTTGTCTACTTCGAGCACCATCGCGAGCGGCATCAGCGCCGTATCGGCGAGCGAGAATTGGCCACATAGATATCCACCCGCGCCGGCCTCGCCGAGGAGCTTCTCGAGGTATGGCAGATCGCGCTTGCGCAACATCTCGCGCCCCCGCTCCATTCCCGCCGCGTCGCGCTTGGCGGGCTCGCTCCAGTAGGGCATCCAGATGGGCGGCATGCTGCCAACCAGCATTGCCTCGTCGGCGAAATTTTCTGCCTCGCGGACCCGCGCCCGCGCGATGACATCGGAGGGCAGCAGCGCGGGTTTCGGATAGCGCTCTTCGAGGTATTCGCCGATCACCGTGGAGTCGAAAAACGTGCGACCGTCATCCTCGAGGTAAGGAACCTTACCGAGCGGATGACGCGCGAGCATCTCAGGCGGTTTCTTCCACAGATTTCCCGGTGGCAGATTTTCGATGCGATACTTCAGTCCCTTCTCTTCCAGCACCACTTTGGTTTTCGAAGCGTGGGTGGAACGCAGCGTCCCCCACGGATAGTCGCGCTCGGTTGTATAGAGAATGATCATCGGCGTTCTCCTTCATTACGCAGACGAATACCAGAACAGAGTGCTTTGCGACCATCGGGAGCGCCGAGAAATTTCGCCGGCGCAGTGCCCCGACGGCATGGAATGCCGTGTTATCCTAAATACCGATGGCGAGAGTCCAACGATTGCCGGCCGCGCTCGGCGGTCTCGCGCGCAAGCTGGAGACCACTATCGAGGACGCAACCCTCGCCCGGCGCGCCGCGCGGTTGGTGCAGGAGCATGCGGCGGACGCTCAACTCGCGCTCGCGACGCTGCTGAAGCTCGCGGAAGAATCGCCCACCTCGATGCGCGAAGCGCTCGCCGATCGCAAGCAGGCGCGCGACCTGATCTTCTGCCTCGGCGCTTCCGAAATCGTAGCCGGCGAAATTTCGCAGGCCGGTCCCGATTGGCTTCGGATGTTCGACTCCGCCCGCACCGAAACCGTTGATTCGCTTCTGACCGAGATGCGATGCGATCTCAGCGCGGTCAGCACTCGCGCCGACGCCGCGCGCGAGCTGTCGCTATTCAAGCGGAAGATTTTCTTCCGCATCGCGGTCGCCGATCTGATCGGCCAAATCGACGTGAAGCGTACGATGCTCCTGATGTCCCGGCTGGCGGATGAATGCATCCGCGCGGCGTTCGGAATGGCGCTGCGTCTGGTCGGAGAACGCGCACGCGAGGCGGGGGAATTTTGCGTGCTCGCGATGGGCAAGCTCGGCGCGAGCGAACTCAACCTGAGTTCCGATATCGATCTGGTGTACATTTTCAGTCCGCCATCACCGGGCGAGGGCAGTATCGCCGCGGCGCGCATCGGCGAAATCATCACCGAGCTGCTTTCCAGCGGATGCTTTCGGATCGACATGCGGCTGCGGCCCGGCGGGCGCAATTCTCCGCTGGCGGTTACCTTCGAGGGCGCACGGAACTTTTACCAGTACTACGGGCAAACCTGGGAGCGGGCCGCGCTGTTACGCGCGCGTCCGATCGCCGGCTCGCTTCAGCTGGGGCGGCAATTGCTCGAGGAACTCAGCCGCTTCGTCTATCGGAGCTACCTCGATTTCGACACCCTGCGCCAGTTACGCGCGATGAAGCATCAGGTCGAGGTCGAGCTCCGCTCCGCCGACTTGATCGAACGCAATATCAAGCTCGGGCGCGGCGGAATTCGTGAACTCGAATTCATCGTGCAAGCGCTGACCCTGATTTACGGGGGACGCGATCCACGCATCCGCACCGAGAAAACCATTGAGGCGCTCGATCGGCTCGCCGACTTTGGCTACCTGCCCGCGGCGCGCGCGCGCAACCTTGCCGAGGCCTATCTCTTCCTGCGCAACCTCGAACATAAACTCCAGCTCGTCTCGGGGCTACAAACCCACACCCTTCCCGCCGACGACGCCGGGATGCGCCAGGTGGCGGTGCGGCTTGGCATGGGCAAGAGCGCCAGGGCGACGGCCCGTCTGCGCGGGACGCTAAGCAAACATCGCCAGCTCACCGCGCTCCAGTTCCGTGACACACTGGTCGGCGGGGAAGAAGAAAGCGTGACCAAGGTTTCCGATGCTGCGCGCGCGGCGTGGCATGCGGCATCCGATCGCCCAAACGCTGAGCGCGGGCTTGCGGCCATGGGCTTCGCCCATCCGAAGGAAAGTTCCACCAATCTGGAAATGTTGACCCGCGGCAGTCCGCACGCGGCCACGATTGTGCGCCGCTCCGAGTTGCTGGAAACGCTGGGGCCGATACTACTCGATGAGATCAGCCGTCTGCCGGACCCCGATCTGGCCCTGCGGAATCTCGCCGATTTCATTTCGGCGGTTGGCGCGCGCACTTCGTTTCTCGCGCTGCTTGAGCAACATCCGTCGACGCGCCGCGCGCTCCTCAATCTGTTTGCCGCCAGCAGTTATCTTTCGAGTCTGTTCATTCGTCATCCGGATATGCTCGACACCCTCGTACGCTCCGATCTCGTCCGCCGCCGCCGTGGCCGCGACGAGCTCCAACAGGAGCTTTTCGGTTTGGTGAATGCTTCCGCGGATTTCGAATCCCGCCTGGATGCGATTCGAACCTTTCGGCATCAAGAATTTTTGCGCATCGCGATCGCCGATGTCGCAGGCGACCTCGAGCTGCGCGAGGTTGAGGCGGAGCTGACGCTGCTGGCGGAGACCGTGCTGCGCGAGGCGCTCGACCTCGCTTACTCGGAAGTCGCGGCGCGATTCGAGATCCCGGGCGCGCTGAAATTATCTTGCATCGCGATGGGGCGGCTCGGTGCGGCCGAGATGTCCTACAACTCGGATCTCGATCTGATTTTTGTATACGACAGCAAGGGCGACCCGATGCGGGGCCGCGAGATCGCTGCGCGCGCGGTCCAGAAGCTGATCGCGATTCTCGAGTCGCGCACTCGCGAGGGATACGCATACAAGCTTGATTTGCGCCTGCGTCCCTCCGGAAACCAGGGACCGCTGGTTACCTCGCTGGAGGGCTTTCGCGACTATCATCGGCAGAGTTCCGCGGTTTGGGAGCGCCAGGCCTTGGTGCGCGCGCGCGTCGTTGCGGGACACGGTGAGCTTGGCCAGGCGGTCGAAGCCGCGCGCGAGGAGTTTGTCTTCGGGCGCGGACTGTCCGCCGCCGAGATCGCCCAGATCGCGGAGATGCGGGGGCGGATGGAAAATGAGATCGGGACCGAGAGCAAGACGCGCCTCAACCTGAAACAGGGGCGCGGCGGTTTGGTCGACGTGGAGTTTGTCGCCCAAATGATGGCGCTGGCTCACGGCTATCAGCATCCCGCACTACGCAAGCGTTCAACCCGCGACCTGCTCGAGGAATTGGAGTGGCTCCAACTCCTTACCGGCGGCGAGGCCACCGCGCTCCGCGACGGATATGAATTCATCGCGCGGCTGGAAAATCGGCTGCGCATTGAGAGCGATCAGCCGGCGTGGGCGTTGCCGACCGATCCCGACGCGGTGCGGACGCTGGCGCGCCGGATGGGATATCAGGGCGGCGCGGGACCGCTCCAACTGATAGGCGATCTTCGCACCCGGCGCGAAGCGATCCGCGCGGCCTTCGAGAGTTGCTTCACGCGCGAACAGACTCAGTCAGCATCGTTCACTC
The DNA here is from genome assembly GCA_041487255.1 of Binataceae bacterium (SeqCode). Lineage (GTDB taxonomy): Bacteria > Desulfobacterota > Binatia > Binatales > Binataceae > DATGKG01. The sequence goes on from JBGPMZ010000023.1 coordinate 4,382, forward strand.
AAACCCAAGCTTGATCCCGGCGACGAAATTGACCGGCGGCGCAGGGAATCCAAAGTTCACCGAATAGTGCCGATCGAACAGATTCGAGACGCGAGCGAAGACTTCCTCGTTGCTGATGAATCGCCACAGCACGCGCGCGTCATAGGTCGCGGTGGCGTCAAAACGATGATACGCGTCGTGATTCGCGGTGGTGCCGAAGGTCGTGATGTCCTCGCGATCGCCGACGAAAGTGTAAGCGAGGGTCAGCGCGATTTTGTCGCGCGGAAACAGCAGTGCGGAGTTGTCGTACTGCGCCAGCCCGAACGCGGATCGCTTCGGCACTCGCAGCGGCGTGTGTCCGACCTCCGAGGAGTGGGTCTCATCGAGAACCGTAAACCCTCCGCTCAATCGGAAGCCGTAGAAGGGACCGATCGAGGGCACTAGCTCCAAACCTTGCACGTCCACGCGGCCCGCGTTGCCGGCCTCGGAACCGAACGGATTGGTCGGGCTGATCGGCACCGGCACAGTCACGATCAGGTTGTGAACGCGGCGCGAAAAGTAGGTCGCGGTGAACGAGCCCCATGCGCCGAAGGCTGTGGTGAATCCGCCGTCGTACTCGCTGGAAATTTCCGGTTCGAGGTTGGGATTGCCGAAGAACGGAAAGTACAGCTCATCGAATGAGGGCGCGCGGAAGCCCTCGCTGTAGCTGCCGCGAAGGGTTGTGCCGATTTCGGTGATCGGAATCGCCAGCGACCACGAGGAGCTCACTTCCTTGCCAAATTGGCTGTTGCCGTCGACGCGAACCCCACCGGTTCCAAGGATGCGTCCATCGAATGCGCTGCCCTGCTGCTGGATGTACCCGGCGTACTCCCGGCGGCTCGCGCTGAAGGACGAAACGCTCGGCGGTGGAAAGACGAAGACCGCGACGTCGTTGGTGCGTATCCAGCGGTCCTTGAAATCGAAGCCGGCCAGCGTGCGCCATCCTTTGCCCCATGAATAGATAGCCTCGGCAAGTGCGCCGCGGGTTTCGTCGGGTATGCGATCGACTTCGGAAAGTTCAAAACCGGTATTCCCGGGAAAGGGCGGAAAGTTGATTCGGATATCGTTGCGCACGAATGATCCGCTGATCCGCGCGGTCAGGCGCTCGGTAAACTTGCGTTCGATCTCGCCCTTGAACAGCATGAACTCGCTGCGCTGATGGGCGGTTGGATTCAGCGATCCGCTGAATATTGTGAAGTCCGCGAGGCTGACGTTCGATCGATAATAGCGGGCGAAGCCGCGAATGGTGGTCTTGTCATCGAGGTGATAGTCGAGCCGGAACAGTCCCGACAAGTTGTCGCTGTTGTCGTTAATCTTCTGGAAGCCCTGGGTTGAGTAGTACGAGATCGCGCCCGAATAGCCGAGGTTGCTCGCCGCGCCATTGATGGTCGCCACCTGCCGCTGCGTGGCGCGATTGCCGCCCTCCGACAGGATGCTCGCTTTGGGCGCACCTTCCCCTTCGTTGGTAATCAATTGCACGACGCCGCCGATGGCTTGCGATCCGTAGAGCGCGCCACCCGAGCCGCGCAGCACTTCCACCCGGTTCACATCGTTGGTGGTCAGGTTGGCGAGGTCGAAGCCGCCGGTGGCGCCGGTGTTGACCTCGACTCCATCGAGCAGGATCAGCGTCTGCGAGGTGCTCGCGCCTCGTATCGTGACGTCGGTCACGGTACCGGGCGATCCGCTCTGCGACACGACGACACCCGGCACCTGCTCCAGAACATTGCCAACCTGCTCGAGCTGTTGTTTTCGAATCTGGTCGCCCTCCACCACGCTGATGGTGGTGCCGATCTGATCGATCGGCTGCTCGATGCGCGTCGCGGTGACGACGATCGGTGGAAGCTTTTGCGGTTGATTCTTCGATGCACCCGGTGATGCCGCCGCGCTCGGCGACGGATCAGCGTGTGCGGTTGTGACCGCGATTAGCGCGATCAGACACGACCATGTGAAAACTCGAATTGTCCTCATTCACTCCTCCGCGTGAATGTCGCATCCGCGGATGAGCACGAGGCAAAGAAAAACCCGCCCCCTCAAATAACGAAGGAATCGGGCCAGGAGATCATTCCCGATGCCTCGCCCTCCCCGCGGAAGGCAGACACAAAAATCATCCGGCCGGTCTCCTGGCTTGGGATTCGTCCTCGGGCCCGCCTTCCCGCGCGACGCGGTGGCAGCGATGGGCCTTCGTCCTCCCTCACAGTTGCGGGGCAGCGCCGGCTTTGAACCGGCTTCCCGAGCACCGGATGTGCCGCGAATAGATACGCCGGTTGGAGAGCGAGGTCAACCTCCGTTCCGCAACCGCGCAGGCATCAGGTACGCTGGAGCGGCGATGAAACGAATCTCGCTCATCACCGGCGGCGCGCGCAGTGGAAAAAGCTCGCACGCGATCTCGCTCGCGAAATCGTTCAAGGGTAATCGGTTCTTCTTCATCGCGACCGGACAGGCGCTCGACATCGAGATGGCCTCGCGCATCGCGCATCACAAGGCCGCGCGCCCTACGCATTTCGTGACGATCGAGGAGGCGCTCGATCCGACGATTGCGCTGGCTGCGTTGGAATCGCGCGCCGACGGCGTGATTCTCGATTGCCTGACGCTGTGGGTCTCCAACCTGATGGGCATAGGCGCCCAGGACGAGTCGATTCTCGCGTCAGCCGATCGGCTCGCGGGCGCGCTCACTCGCGCGCCGTTCTCGTCAATCGTAGTGACTGATGAGGTCGGCGCGGGCATCGTTCCGGACAATCCGGCCGCGCGGCGCTTTCGCGATCTGCTGGGATGGACCAACCAGAAAGTCGCCGCAGTCGCGAACGAGGTAATCCTGATGGTGTCCGGCTATCCGATGCGCGCGAAGTAGAAAAACGTTACGAGGCGATGACGATCATCGCGAGCACCTCGACGATCTCGCCGCACGCGCCAATCAAGTCGCCAGTGATTCCGCGCAGCCAGCGCTGGTAAAACCATCGCATTGCGACGGTGGCGATGATGGCTATCGCATACGCGATAATCACTTTGTGGGAGAGAAGTGGAATCATGGCGAGGATTGCGATGGCACTGGCGATTGCGAGATTGCGATCGCTCCCGCGCCCTAGCAGCGAAGAGCCTGCGCCCGACGTTCTCAGGTACTCGATTTTGTAGCTCACCGCGACGAGCGCCCATCTCCCGAGAGTCGGAGCGAGAATTAGCGCCGCCAGTCGAGGTGTGCCGGACAGGCTCGCAAGAGAAAGCACCTTCAATCCGAGCGCGAAGAAGAGCGCGATCGCGCCGAAGGCGCCGATCCTGCTGTCGCGAAGAATCTCCAATGCACGAGTGCGATCGCGCCCGGCTCCCAAGGCGTCCACCGTATCGGCGAGACCGTCAAGATGAACCGCGCCGCTGAGCATCGCCATCGAGAGAACAATGATTCCGGAACGGACCGCATCACCGAGCAGAAAAGCGAGCGCGCGATCCTCGAGTACGAACGCAATTCCCATCAGCAAGCCAATCAGCGGAAACCACGCCATCGACGCGGCGACATCGGCCTCGCTTGCGGATTCGATCGCTACCGGAAGGATGGTGAGAAAGCTGGCCGCGAGCCGAAGATGGAGGACGGCTCCGCCGCGCTCAGCCTCGGAGGACGAGTCGGAAATCGTCACCGGATTTTTCCCGACACTCCCGCGCTTTGAAAGGTCGCCATCTGGTGAAAAAGATCGAGCGCCGCCTCGACCGTAGACATTGCGAGCGCCGCACCAGTGCCTTCGCCGAGGCGCATCTCCAGGTCGAGAATCGGCCGCGCCTGAAGCCATTCGAGGACCTCGCGATGACCTCCTTCAGCCGAGCGATGGCCGAAGAAAAGGTGCTCGGTCAGCCCCGGTGAAATCTGATTGGCGGCGACTGCGGCAGCGGTCGCGATGAATCCATCGACGACGACCGGGACGTCGACGGCCGCGCCTCCGAGGCATACTCCCGCCATCGCGGCGATCTCGAAGCCACCGACCGCCGCGAGATTCCCAATGCCGTCGCGGAGTTCCTTGCGATGCAGCGCGAGCGCGCGCTCGATGACGTCGATCTTGTGCCGCCATCCCGTATCGTCAAGGCCGGTCCCGCGTCCCGCCAGGCGCGCCGGCGGAATATCAGTTGCGGCAGAAATCACCGCCGCGGCCGAAGTGCTGTTTGCGATTCCCATCTCACCGATGCCGATGAGCGTCACTCCCGAGGCGGCGAACTCGCGCGCGACCTCGATTCCGACTTCGATTGCGCGCTGCGCCTCGTCGCGAGTCATCGCGCCCTCTTTGAGAAAATTCCGCGTCCCCGGACCGATGCGATGATATGTCACGTGCGCAAAAGGCTGCGCGCTGGTATCGGCTTCGACCCCCACGTCGACTGCGCGCAGCTCGTAGGCGAAGCGCCGCGCCAAAACGCTGATAGCGGCGCCTCCGGCCGCGATGTTGCGCAACATTTCGAGGGTGACCGCTTTTGGAAAGGCGCTGACACCTTCTTCGGCGATTCCATGATCGGCAACAAACACCGCCAGCGCGCCGCGCCCCTTCCGTGCGGATCCGTCGCGACGGATTGCAGCATAGCGCCGCACGATCTCCTCGAGATGTCCCAGACTGCCGGGAGGTTTGGTCAGGGAGTTGAGATACCGATCGGCAATGGTGGCAGCCTCGCGATCGACCGGACGAATCGCGGCGATGGTTTGTTCGAAAAGTGCCATGGGTCGACAGCAAGCAATCGGAGCACGCGGCTCGGGTAGCAATCAAGTGCACTCCGGCTGCACTTGAGTTCCCATTCATCAATGATAGACAGAGGTTGAGATGCCAATCGGTTCCGAATCGAAGCAGTTGGAACATCCGGTTCGGGAAACCGAAGGCGGATTGTTCCGCGCACCGCTCGCGCGCACCCGAGGCAGTAGTCGCGTGGCCGGCGCGGTGGCAATCACGGCAGTTTTGTACGGAATCATGGCCGCCGGCCGTCTCGCTTATCGCCAATGGGACCCCACGTTCTTCATCGTTGCGGGAAATCTCTTGTACGATCAGTCACAGTCGCCACAGAATCTGATAGTTCGCAGCCGCGATGGATACGACGGACAGTATTACTACCGCCTCGCCCTCGATCCGTTCACCAATGAGCGCGCAGGCTATGGAATAACCATCGATAGCCCCTCCTATCGAGGACAGCGAGTTCTTTACCCTGTCCTTGCGCATATCGTTGCGCTTGGCAGGATTAGCTGGGTTCCGTGGTCGATGATCGTTGTGAATTATCTGGCGGTTTGCGGATTGGCCTTCAGCGCCGCGCGGTTGGCGGAGCTTTTTGCGGTACCTGCGATCTATGGATTGGCGATCCCTTTCTTTCCTGGCGTCGTTCTGGGATTGGTTCGCGATCTACCCGATCCGTTGGCGATTTCGCTGATGGTATTCTCGCTACTCCTGCTGCATTCTCGCCGCACCACATTTGCCGCTTGCATGCTGGCGCTGGCAGTCCTCGCTCGCGAGACCACAGTCTTGCTCGCCGGGGCCCTCTTCCTCCACTCGGTGTGGCGCTCACTGCGAAAACAATCATCCTGGATCGAGAGCATTCCACTCGTGATCCCGCTCGCGACCTATGCTGCCTGGCAATTGTGGATGCTCGCCAGGTGGGGAAAGTTGGGACTGATGGCTGGGCACGCAAATGTGGACAGCTTTCCCTTATGGTCGGTTGTCCTGTTTGTTGCTCAAGCTGTGCAATCTGCGCGCGGCCTCCCGCTTCTCCAATTCCTGCCTCACCTCCTCCTCTTGGGTGAAGTAGTGTTTCTTGGTGAGATGATCCTCTTTGCAGCAATCGTTTCCATCCGATCGGCGGTCGACCCAGGAGTGAAACTCGCTTGGCTCATCTATCTGGTGCTCGCCGTGTTTCTCTCGGGAGTGGTCTGGGTGGACGACTGGGCTTTCATGCGAGGATGCGGAGAGCTGATGGTGCTTGGCTTCATCATCGTGATGGGCGCGCGAACGGAACGATTTTTACGAATCTCTCTGACCTCGACCATCATGATATGGCTAGCACTCGCATTTCGTGCAGTGCTCATTCAGTAGCGGGTAAAGTCTCAGATCGATCGAGGAATCTGGATGAAAAGACCATCCACGAAACCGATCTGATAGGCGAGAAGGAGCCCGAAGCCGAGGCTCAGAAATCCCGCACCGACGAGCAGGGCATGGTTCAAGCTGCCGAGCCGTGCCGCGGTGAGGCTGATCGGAAGTCCGATCGCGGTCGTGATCAGGGCCATCCCAAGCATCGTACCGAGGCCGAAAATCGCGAGATAGATCATTCCCCACACTGGATTGGGAATCGCGCTCAGTATCAGCAGCGCGATTGCGGCGCTGCCGGCGAGGCCATGCACGAGGCCCACGCCGAACGCCCTCTGATTCGAACCGCGCGCGAAGCGCAAGCGCCTCGAAAAGAGATGACTGCGATGCGAGTGCTCGTCGCCATGAGTGTGCGCATGCGGATGCACATGGGTTGCTCCATCGTGCTCGTGAGGATGGGTATGCGCGAACCATTCGCTGTCATCGCTCTTGAGGCCAAGCCAATTTGCGATGCGGGGCGACGATCGTACTAACACCGAAATTCCCAGCACTACGAGTATGATTGCGACCGCGAACTCCATCGCCATTGCGAGGCGGAGCGGAATCGTCAGCTTGAACAGGATGATGGCGCCGCCAACCAAAAACACGGTCACCGAATGGCCCAGACCCCATGCGATCCCGATGCGCGCTGCCGCACCGATGCGCCGCTCGCCGGTCACGATCGCGGTTACCGCAATGACGTGGTCGGGATCGGTCGCGTGCCGCATCCCGAGGATCAATCCCAGCAGCGCGATGCCAAGCGGAGCTGCGTCGTTAGGTACAGGCAAAATGTTCCGAACTCGGCTAAACGTTCATTCGAATGGTCAATCGTTTCCGCCAGTA
>JBGPMZ010000024.1:0-11308 GCA_041487255.1 Binataceae bacterium (SeqCode)
AGCTCGCGCGGCCCGGCCAGCAGGTCGCGATCGTTATCGGCGACGGCGGAATCGGGATCGGCGGCTTCGATATGGAGACCGCGGCGCGCTACAAGCTGCCGGTGGTGACGCTGCTCTGGAACAACAGCTCATGGGGTCCCAACTTCGATCAAATGCCGGGCCTCAAGGGCATGACCGATCCGTTCAACATGCTGCCGAACATTCGCTACGACAAGATTTTCGCCGAGATGGGATGTTACACGGAGCACGTCGAGACGCCGGACCAGATCACGCCGGCGCTCGAGCGCGCATTCAAATCCGGCAAGACCGCGCTGGTCAATGTGATCGGCGATGTGCGAGTCGGAAACGCGACGCTGGGCGGCAACCTGCTCGGCTCCACCGGCGCTGCGACCTGAGCAGCACCCATCGCGAACGCAAAGGGGACGCGCATCGGGCGCGTCCCCTTTTTTGTTGCGGTAAGGTAGATTCGGAGGTCGATGAAACTCGACGCGGCAAACGCCATCTTCCGGGGTGCGATCGCGATCGCGCTGGTCGCGATCACCTCCGGATGTCAAAGCAGTAGCAATGAAATCCCCAAGCCGGTGAACCTCACCTGCCCGTCCGGATCGAAGCTGGTCGGCGATCTTCCCCCCGAAGGCGAAGAGCAATCTTGCTGGAAGACCCTGAATGGCGAGCAGGTCAAAGCCGGGCCGATGGTCATCTATCATCCTAACGGCCTCAAGATGATGGAGGGCAACTATAAAGACGGCAAGCAGGACGGCGAGTGGACGCTCTATTACGAAGGCGGCGGGAAGAAGTCTATCGACCACTATAAAGGTGGCGTTCAGACCGGCGATCACGTGTCGTGGTACGAGGACGGGCAAATCGACGCGAAGGGGCAATACAAGGACGGGCAGCAGGACGGAGTGTGGAAGCGATGGGGCCCGGATGGCGTCAAGAATTGGGAAGAGACCTACAAGGACGGCAAGAAAATTTCCTGACTCTTTATCTTCCCTCGACTCCGCTGCGCTACGCCTCGGGAGCGGCTGCGCCGCGGCGCTGGGCGCCCACTTCGTGTCTCACTCGAGAGATCCCAGCGGAAGGTAGCTATGGGCGCGAGTTTCAATCGCCGCCCTTGCCGACCACCGCGACCGCGATGCCGTCGCAGGCGATCGTGGGAACGTGAAACGATTCGGATGAGCCCCATACAATCGCGGAGTGAGATCGTTTTCCGGCTGCGACTATTCCTCGGAACACATTCTCGATATTCGAATTGATCCGCAGCGCATTCGGCGCGATCGGCTCGGCCAGGCGGCCTTTGCGAATCACGTATGAATCGCCGCTTACCGTGCAAGTAAAGTCTCCCGCGCGCTGGCCGTTAATCGGATAGGTATACCAGACGCGCCCGATGTAAAGGCCGTCGCGCACCTTGCGAATCACCGCGTCGTCGTCGACGCCGCCGCGCGCCTTCATCACGATGTTAGTCCCCGACGAGCCGGGACTCTGGTCGAATCGCCGCCCACCACCCTCGCCCAATCGATAGCCGTTGAGCGAGGGAAACGTCGGCACCTGGTCGGCGGCGATGCCGAGCTTCTCGGCGCGCTCCTCATCGGTCGCGAGGCGATTGCTGTCGTAGAAATTCGACATCAAACCAACCAGGTTGCCGTCGCGAATCAGATCGACGCGCTTGGCCGGAATGCCCTCGCAGGTCATCGCGCGAATGACCGCGCCCCTGCGCATCGCCGGATCGTCCCAAAGACTGAGCCGCTTATCCATGACTTCGGCGCCGAACTTGCCGTGATACGCGGAACTTGCGGCATGAAACGCGCCGGTCGTGAGCGAGCCGAGGATCATATAGTTGATGATTTCGGCGACCGGCTGCGGGCCGAGCACCACCCGATAGCTCTTGGCCTCGGGGCGCACCCCGTGATGCATCCGAAGCGCACGTCCTGCAGCCTCGCGCCCGAGCCGCGCCGCGACACGTCGCATATCAGCAACCGAGCGCCCGACCGCCGATGCGGTCCCCTTCGCATCGAGAGATTCGATCAGCGCGGTAACCGAGGAGCTGAAATGCGCGCTCTCATCGGTGCGGATATCGGCGAAGTTGGAATTCGCGATGGCGATCCGATCGCGAAACACGCTCACATCGCCGCCCACCACTAATCCCGGATGCGCGCTTTTCGCCGCCCCATCCTTGTCGCGCGCGAACGCCCCAATCGCACCGCGCAGTATCGACCATGCCGCATCGACCAAGCCTGCCTCCGACGCGAGAGAGAGATCGCTCTTCTCCAGCTTCGTCGCGCCGAGCTTTTGCGGCTCCGCCGGAAAGCCGGAAAAGTGCGGATCAACGACCGTGGAGTGATGCGCTCGCGCGAGCACTGAGCGAATCGAGTCGGCGCTAAAATCCCCGGCCTCGTATGCGGTTCCCACTTCGTGCGAGTTCCGTTTCGCGACGATACGGATCTGGAATCCGTCGGCGGCGTGCGACTTGAGCTCCTCGACGCCGCGGCACGGAATGTCGGAGGTATAGTTGAGCCGCGCGATGCGATTGTCGCCGCTCGCGCAATAGATCTCGAACTGGGCAACGTCCGTGTCGCGCGCGACGATCGCGGCGGCCGCTCGCGCGAAGCTCTTCAGCTCCGAGGTGCGAATCATCGAATCAACTCGCGCCGCCCAGATAAGCGCGCGAGCGCAGCGTCGGCCCGCCGTTGGACATGCGTTTCACTTGCATCGGCTGCCCCTTGCCGCAGTTGGGAATCGCGACGAGGCTCAGGTCATTGCCCACCGCATCGACGTTCATGAAGAAGCGTTTCGAATCCGCCATCACGCTGCCCGACCGGTAGAGCCGGCCGATGCGCCCATGCTCGATTTCGTAGACGCGCCGCGCCGAGATGCGAAAGTTCTCGCGCGATTCCGCGATCGACGGAATCTGATGCCCGCACACGTAGTAGCCGCTTTCGACCTCGCCGATGATCTTCTCCGGCGGCGTTTCACCGGGCATGAAAAAGGTGTTCGACATCCGAATCAGCGGCACTTGATAAACTTCCGCCGCACGCGCCGAGCCGTTGGCTTCGACGCCGAGAGCGGCGGCGGTCGCCCGCGAGTTCATGAAACCGCGAAAGATGCCGCGATCGATGTGCGCGACACGCTTTCCCGGCGTGCCTTCGTGATCGTAGCGATAGTGGCCGTAGCCATAGAGCGTCGGATCCGAAACCGCCGACAGCAACGAGGCGCCGACCGCTTTCCCGATTTCGTTGTCATCGACTCTCCGCAACAGCCAACTGCGTCCGGCGTAAGCGGCCTCCATCTTGAGCGCGCGGTCCGCCTCGCACGGGTGGCCTACGATCTCATGCGCGACCAGTGCGTTGAAATGCGGATCGGTGACAACGGTGACTTCGCGATCCGGCGGCTTCAACACCGGCGCGGCCGCAAGTTCCTGCGCTTCCTTCGCGAGACCCACGGCGAACGCGGACAGACTGGGATTCGCGAGCAGCTCTTCACGCCATCCTTCGGCGATCGATTCGAACCCGCGCTGCTGTCCGATGGTGTCGTAACTTTCCTGATGCCCCTCGCCGGATTGCGCGACCACATAGACGTCGCCCTGCGAAAACGCGAACGCCTGCGAGATCAGTGAGCCCTCGGAACTGATGAATAGCTCGTGGCGAAGTTCGCTGGTCGCCGCGACCGCACTGAACGCGATGTCGCGGCCGAGCCCCTTCACCTCTCGCGAGGCGTCGAGGGTGATGCGCTTGAGATCCTCGGGATTGAGCGAGCGCGGATCCTGTTTGTAGACCGCCGCGACCTCATCGCGAATCGGAGCTCGCGGCTCAAATGCTCCTCCGGCAAGCGACCCGGCGCGCGCGCCGAATCGTTTCAGGAACGCCGTCTTTTCGCGTGCACTGATGCGCGCGCGATCGTAGGCCTCCTCGAGGCCGCGTCGAATCTCCGCGACCACTTTTTTCTCGTTGAGCCCAAGCCGTCCGATCTCCGCACCCGCCTGGCCGTGACCCATCGAGGTTGTATCTCCAACGTGGACGGTGACGCAGAATCCCGCGCTCTCCGTCTCAGTGCTGTCGCGAGGCTCGCCGTTGGTCGCCGCGCCAGAACGATGAAACATCACCTCGAATCGCACGTCGGCATAGGCGACGCCGCGATGGGTGCGCGTGAAGCGGGAAACGATGTCGTTCCCGCTCCGCTTGAGAATCTCGATTATGTTGAACAGCTCGATGAGGACGCTCTGATTTTCTAGATGATGCCTTCCGCTTTGAGCGCGTCGAGTTCCGCCGCGCCGAGCCCGAGATACTCCTTGTAGATCTCCGCGTTATGCTCGCCATGCAGCGGCGCCGACTTCACTTCGACCGGGGAATGCTCCAGGCGCACCGGACACCCGGGCATCGTGAACTCGCCGCGCACCGGATGATTCACCGTCACGATCATCCCGCGCTCCTTCATATGCGGATCGTTGAGCAGCTCGACGCTGTCGAGCACCGGCCCGCACGGAACGCCCGCTTCGCCGAGAGTCCTGAACACCTCATGCTTGGTGCGCTTGCTGGTCCATGCGGTGATGGTCTCGGTCAGCGCCTCGATGTTTTGCCCGCGCGTTCGCGCATCCTTGAAGCGCTCGTCATTCGCGAGATTCGGCTGGCCCATCGCGTTGCACAAGGACTGCCACATCTCAGGCGTCGTGCACAGGATGAAGCAGTAGTCGTTGTCGCCGCCGGGAGCGCATTTGAAGAGATCGCCGGGACCGCCGCCGAGGCGATTGCCGGTGCGAGGCGTCGGCTTCTTGCTGATGTAGGTGCCCATCATCGGAACGCGTACGAAGTTCAGCACCGCTTCCTGCATCGCGACTTCAACCTTCTGCCCCAGCCCGGTTCGCTCGCGCTGGATGTACGCCGCGAGCACGCCGATTGCCGCGTGCATTCCGGTTCCGGTGTCGCCGATGGTCGGGCCGGGCTTGAGCGGAGGCGATCCCGGAAACCCGGTCAGCGAGAACGCACCGCCCGAGGCTTGCGCAATCATGTCGAAGCTCTTGTACTTGCTGTACGGACCGAAGGTTCCGAAGCCCTTGACCGTCAGATAGATGATGCGAGGATTAATTTCCTTCAATTTGTCGTATCCGAGGCCGAGGCCTTCGAGGGTGCCGAGCGAAAAATTCTCGGATACGATATCGACCTGCTTCACCAGATCGAGAAAGATCTTTTTCCCCTTGTCGCTCTTGAGGTTGAGGGTGACCGACCGCTTGTTCGCATTTAGCAGCATGAAGTAGTACGAGTCGGTGCCCGGCTTCTCGGTAAGAATCCACCGGCCCTGCTCGCCCATCTTCGGCGCTTCGACCTTGATCACGTCGGCGCCCAGCCACGCGAGCATCTCGGTGCACGAGGGTCCCGCTTCGAATTGGGTGAGGTCGAGAACCTTTACGCCAGCCAGCGCCTTTTCCATCGCCGCCTCCTTGCAGGGTCGCCTGAAACGATCCTGAGAGACTTTGTAGCGCTCGACTGTCACTGTGAGCAAGGCTTCTCACAATGAGGTTAAGGTCTCGCTCGCGATTTGATACCTTTCAATGACATCCGATGGCTGAACATCTTGCGAAAATTGCGCGCATCCGTGACGAGCTGAATCGCGGCTTCCTGGAGCGCTCCGACCTAATCGACGGAGCGCTGACCGCGCTGCTCTCATCCAACCATGTGCTGGTGATCGGGCCGCCCGGCACCGCGAAATCGATGCTGGCGGACGAGCTGTGCCGGCGCATCGAGGGCGCCAACTATTTCCAATGGCTGCTGACCAAGTTCAGCACGCCCGAAGAAATTTTTGGCGCGGTGAGCCTCAAAGGCCTCGAGGAAGACGATTATCGGCGCGTCACCCTGCACAAGCTGCCGGAAGCGCACATCGCGTTCCTCGACGAAATCTTCAAGGCCAATTCCTCGATCCTCAACGCGCTGCTGACGGTCATCAACGAACGCGTCTTCCATAACGGGCGCGAGCGCGTGCAGGTCCCGCTCATCACGATGTTCGGCGCGTCGAACGAGCTGCCCGACGAAGACGAACTCACCGCACTCTACGACCGCTTCATGCTGCGCTTCATGGTGGACTACATCAGCGAGGAATTTCGCTTTCTCAAGATGCTGGAAGGCGCCAAGCCGGAGACGCGCACCGTGATGACATTCGCCGAGCTCGATGCGGCGCGCGCGGAAGTAGCAAACGTTTCGATGGCGTCGGGCATCATCCGGTCGGTCGCGGACCTGCGGCGCGAACTCGCCACGCAGCAAATCGTCGTATCGGACCGGCGCTGGAAGAACTCCCTCGAGGTGTTGCGCGCGCATGCGATGGTGCTCGGCCGCAACGCCGTCACCGAAGACGATCTGATCTTCCTCGAGCATGTGCTGTGGAAGGATCCCGAGGAGCAGCCGAAAGTGCGCGAGGCGATTCGCCGCCTGGTGAAGGGCTACGAAGAGGAAGCGCGCGAACTCCTGATCCAGAGCCAGGAATTGAAGGAGTACGCGCTCGAACGCCAATGGGAAAGCGAGGAGCTGCGCAACCGCGCGCTGATCGAGGCGCATACCAAGATCGCCAACATCCTGGTGAAGTTCGACAACCTTTTGCGTGAGGCGACCGATGGCGGCAAGTCAGTGACTAGCGCCGAGGCAATGCGCGCGCAGGTAAGGGACCTCCAGCAGAACATGCTGCGGCGGTTGTAGCATGCCAATCGAAGAGTCCAGCGCCGCGATCGTCCTCCGCGCGCGCGACTATTCGGAATCCGATCGCATCGTGACGCTGCTCACGCGCGACTTCGGCAAGCTCAGCGGCATGGCCAAGGGCGCGAAGGCCTCGCGCAAGCGCTTCGAGCGCAAGCTCGAACCGTTTTCGCATGTGATGTTGTACTTTCGCCGCCGCCCCAACGGGCAGTTGGTGTTTGTCACGCGCGCCGAAGCATCGCCCGATCTCACGCCATTCGCGATCGAGGATGACCTCACGAAGATCGCGCTCGGCAGCTACATGCTCGAACTTGCCGACGCCTTCACCTCCGAGGAGGCTGAGGCGACCGGTGCGTATCACGTGCTGGCGGAGGCGCTCGAAGCCATTAGCATCGGGCGCGCGACGCTCGCGCTGCGGCAGGCATACGAACTGCGGATGCTGCACTGGGCCGGCTACGGGCTCGACTTCGCGCGATGCCGCCAGTGCACCGACGGGATAGTGCAGTCCGCGTACTTCATCATCGCACGCGGCGGAATGGTGTGCGCGCGATGCCGCCCGATGATTCCCGACGGCGCGCTGAAGCTCGAGGCGGCGAGCGCCGAAGCATTGGTCAGCCTTGGCGATGCGCACTTCGCCGATGCGCTCGAGGCGCGCGCGGCCGCCGCCGATGGTGCGCTGGCAATCTCACGCTTCGTCGCATCGGTGCTGGATCGTCGGCTGCGATCGATCGCGTTTCTGGATTCGATATTGTCGTCGAACGGTGCGCGCTAGGCCGCGCGATCAGCCGCCGGTAAATTTGTCGCGCGCGCCATCACCGATCACCTGCGGCGCCAGGTAGCCCTTCGAATGATGCTCGACGAGAATAATTCCGCAATTCGGCGGCACGTGCGCGTTATCCCACACCCCGGTCACGTGCGCCCACAGCGCCATCATCACGCCGCCGTGGCTGACCACCACCACATCGCGGGTCGGATGCGCCGCGGCGAGGCGATCGAGAATCGGACCGACCCGCGCCTTCACGTGCTCGAAGCTCTCGCCGTCGGGCGGCTCCCAGAGCCACGGGCGCTGCGGGTCGTAGCCCGGCGCGGCAAACACGGATTCATATGGCTGCCCTTTCAACGACCCGACGTCGCGCTCATGCAGGTAGGGTTCGATCTCAAGCGGCAGCTTTAAAATCTCCGCGATGATTCGCGCGGTCTCGCGCGCCCTGAGGTAGGGGCTGGTCACCACGACCTCGGTGCGAAACGTTTTCGCGATCAGATGGCCGGCGTGCTGTGCCTGCTCGTGCCCCAGCTTGGTGAGCGCAAGCTCGTGTGGAGTGGTGGTGAAAACGCGTTCGCGATTGCCGACGCTCTCGCCGTGTCGAACCAAAATAAGCTTACCCATGTCGAATTGCTGCTCAACTCCACCCAGGAAATCACTTAGGTTCGAGATTCTTGCGCATTTGGAAGAACGGCTCCAGCAGATCGATCGGAAGCGGGAACACCGTCGTGGAGTTGTGTTCGGTCGCAATCTCCGCGAGCGTTTGCAGATAGCGCAACTGCAGCGTGATGGTATTCTTGCCCATGATCTCGGCAGCATCGGCGAGGCGCTGCGCCGCCTGGAATTCGCCTTCGGCCGCGATCACCTTGGCGCGCCGCTCCCGTTCCGCTTCCGCCTGCGCCGCGATCGCGCGCTGCATCTCCTGGGGCAGGTCGATGTTCTTGAGCTCGACCAGCGTGACCTTGATGCCCCATGGCTCGGTCTGCGCGTCGATGATGGTTTGAATCTGCGCGTTGAGTTTGTCGCGCTGGCTCAGCAGATCGTCGAGCTCGGTCTGGCCGCCGACGGAGCGCAACGTGGTCTGCGCGATCTGCATGGTCGCGAAAAGATAGTCGGCGACCTCGGTGACTGCCTTCGATGGATCCAGCACGCGAAAGTACAGCACTGCACTGACCTTCACCGTCACGTTGTCGCGCGTGATGACGTCCTGCGGCGGAATGTCCAGCGTGATCGTGCGCAAATCGATGCGCGCCATCTTTTCCAGAATCGGGATGATGAAAGTAACGCCAGGACCTCGATACGGCGTGAGCCGCCCGAGGCGAAACACTACCGCGCGCTCATATTCGTTGAGCACCCGGATTCCACCGAGCACGAAGATCGCAAAGAAGAAAACTATTACAACCAGCGCCGCCGCTGCTCCCGCCATGATACTTCCTCCCGAATTTCCAGTGATGCCTATTCGCGCGCCGCGACGGTTTTTATCCGACGCGTTGAACGCGCACTTCCAGACCGCTAACCGACATGATGCGCGCATGAGATCCGGGCGCGAGCTGGTCATCGCTGCGGGCGCGCCAGAGTTCGCCATGCACGAAAACCTTGCCGGGCGAATCGGGCGCGATCGGTTCACGCACCTCGACGAGCGCGCCAATCAGACCTTCTCTTCCGGTGGTCGGAACGCGTCCGTGCTCGCTCGCAACGAAGTATCCGATCAACAGGATGATCGCCGAAAGCGAGCCCGCCGCGCCATAGATGATGCTGTGCTGGACCGCGACATTGGTCTTCGAAGTGTCGATAAACAGCAGCGAGCCCATTAGCAGCGCGACCACGCCGCCGATTCCCATCACGCCGTAGCTCGCGATGAACGCCTCCGAAATCAGCATCCCCACCCCGAGCAGAATCAGGAGCAGGCCCGACAGCGTGACCGGCAAAACCTGGAACGACGCGAGCGCGAGCAGCAGGCAAATCGCGCCGACCACGCCGGGAAAATAGACGCCCGGATGCGCGAACTCGAAGTACAGCCCGAGCAACCCCGCCATCAGCAGGAGATAGACGATGTTCGGATCGGCGAGAGTGTCGAGCACGCTCTGGCCGAAGGTCATCGAGCGCTTGCGCACCACGACGTCCTTGAGTTGCAGCTTCACCCGATTGTCGCCGACGCTGACGGTGCGGCCGTCCGCCTGCTTGAGCAGGTCGGGAATATTGATGGCGACGATCTCGATCACCCTGGATTCGAGCGCCTCGCGATCGCCAATCATCACGCTGTTGCGCACCGCCTTCTCCGCCCAATCTTCGTTGCGCCCGCGCTGGCGTGCGGTGTTGCGCGCGAGCATCGCCGCGAAGTTCTCAACCTTGGTGCCGAGATCGCCCTTCACATCGCCGCCGCTTTCCGTCACCGGATGCGCCGCTCCGATGTTGGTGCCGGGCGCCATCGCCGCGAGGCTCGCCGCTTGAGTGATGAAAGTTCCCGCCGAAGCCGCACTCGCGCCGCTCGGAGCGACATAGACAATTACCGGGACCGGCGCCGCAAACAGATCCTTGATGATGCGCTCCGCCGACGTCATCAAGCCGCCCGGGGTGTCGAGCTCGACAATCAGAGCGCGCGCACCGCCCATTTGCGCCGAGGCGATCGAATCCTCGAGGAAATGCGCGACCGCGGGATTGATGGAGCCATCGATCTTGATCAGCTCGACCCAGGGACGGCCATCGATCACTTCATCAGCGTTTGAAACCGGCGCGTTGGCTGCAGGAGCGGATGAGACGAGACAACCGAGTGCGATCGCCAGTGCGGCGAGGGCAGCAGTCCTAGCCATCGATCGTGAAGGCGCGAGCACCTACGTCCTTGCACCGCGACCGGGAATCGGACGTCCGAGCGTTCTCATGACTTCTTGTATATCACTCCAGACCAGCCGTTTGTCGCTCGGGTTTCGGAGCAGGTACGCGGGATGAAAGGTCGGCATCATTTTGATGCCGCGCACCTCGTGCCAGTTTCCCCGCAGCTTGCTGATGGGAGTCTTCACCTTCAGCACCGACTGCACCGCGAAGGTGCCCAGACCCACGATGACGCGCGGCTTGACGATTTCGATTTGCCGAAACAGAAACGGTTCGCACGCCTCGACTTCGTCGGGCTCGGGGTTGCGATTGCCGGGCGGACGGCATTTGACGACATTGCAGATGTAGACCTCGGAACGTTGCATCCCCATCCCGCGCTCGATGATGTCGGTGAGAAGCTGCCCCGCTCTTCCGACGAATGGTTCGCCCTTCGCATCTTCATCGGCGCCGGGGCCTTCGCCGATGAACATCAGCTCGGCCTTCGGATCGCCTACGCCGAATACCAGATTGGTGCGGCCTGGGTGCAGCTTGCAGCGGGTGCAGTCGCCGATGAACTCGCGCAACACCACGAGGTCGTCGGTATTCTCAAGGCCGGGATATTTCGAGAACAGTTGGACGCTCGCCGCAGCATCCACCGAGGGTGGCGCGGCCGATGGTGTCGAGCGCTCAACGATCGTGGTGCGGCGCGCACTGTCGCGCCCGGGAGCCATCGGACGATCCTTCATCGGCAGGCCATCCAACCCTTCCTCGCGAATCTGAGCGATGTAGTCGCGCACCGAATCGAGTAGCAGTTTGTCCGTGGCCATAGGCGCGAATTATAGGACAGGCGATGGCAGCCGACCTAACCCCCGACCCCTTCCCTTGAAGGAAGGGGCGAAGAAAAGAGATGAAGTCGATCGAGCCCTTAGGGAGCGGTTTCTCTGTCTTCTTCCCCTTCCCTCAAGGGAAGCGGAATATGCAGAACTTGACATGTAGAGGCCCGCACTTCTATTGTTTGATCGATGACGGCATTCATAGAACGCCTCGTGCCCATACTCATAAG
>JBGPMZ010000025.1:0-11255 GCA_041487255.1 Binataceae bacterium (SeqCode)
CCTGCCGATGCTGTATCGATGGGCGATCAAGGACGCTCCTGAAAAGCGCGCGTCGGCGGCCGTGGTGGCGGACGCTTCGTGAATTAATTGAACGATCGGTATGCGAATGCGGTTTCCCATTTCGCCGGGATGTTCTATACCGATTGCATGCCCGAGCCTCAGCAGCGGTTCTCGCTAATCAGCGACAAGAGCATGGTCGATCTGCGCAAGCTGATTGGCGTGCCGATCGAGGACTCGCTGGAGCCGTGGTGCTACGAGGCCTCGCGCGACAACATCCGCCATTGGGCGCACGGCATCGGCGACGACAATCCGCTGTGGTGCGATCCGGGCTACGGCGCGCAGACCGCGTTGGGGCGCGTGCAGGCGCCGCCCTCGTTCATCTTTCCGCTAAACCGATCGTTCAGCGGTTACGTGGGCGGCCTCGCGGGCGTGCATGCGATGTTCGCGGGCATCGACGTCGCATGGCATCGCCCGATGATGCTCGGCGATGTGTTCACGACCAAGGTATGGCTGAAGGATCTCGTCGAGCATGAGACAAAGTTCGCCGGGCGTTCGATTCAGCAAATCTATCGATGCGAATTTTACAATCAGAATCGCGAGCTGGTGGCCGAGGGCGACAGCTGGTGCTTCCGGACCGAGCGCGACACCGCCCGCGAGCGCGGGACCAAGTACGAAGCGGTGAAAAAGAAGCCGCCGGTGCGCTATACGCGCGAGGACCTCGCGAAGATTTTCTCACTCTACGAAGCCGAGGAAATCCGCGGCGACATCCCACGCTATGTAGAGGATGTCCACCCCGGCGACAAATTGCAGACCATGGTCAAAGGCCCGATGACGGTCACCGGCTTCATCGCCTTCGCGCAAGGATGGGGCGGGCTATACATCCGCGCCAACAAGCTAGCGTGGAAGCAATTTCAGAAGCATCCGGGGCTCGGGATTCCGAACAAGTTCGGTATTCCGGACGTTCCCGAGCGCGTGCATTGGGAGGACGACCTCGCCACGCTGGTCGGCACTCCCGCCGCGTATGACTACGGTCCCGAGCGATGCTCCTGGATGTCGCATCATCTGACAAATTGGATGGGTGACGGCGGCTTCCTGAAAAAGCTCGAGGTCAAGATTCGCCGCCACAATCCGGTCGGCGATACGCTGTACATCGATGGCGAGGTGACGCGCACCTTTGCCGAAGCCGGCGCGCACTATGCCGAGGTCGCGCAGCGCGCGATCAACCAGGACGGCGAGCTTTCGGTCCTCGCCACCGGCATTATTCGTTTGCCAACGCGGGCCGGTAAGTAGCATTGGTAAGGATGCAACCGGGGAGTTGCGAAAGGGAGCGACATTAGAATGAAGGCCGCTGTATTCCATGGTCCCAATCAGCCGCTGACGATTGAGCAGGTCGACATCGATGATCCGCAGGATCACGAGGTCCTGCTGCGCACCGCCGCGACCGGCGTCTGCCACAGCGATCTACATTTCGTAGAGGGACTGTATCCGCAGGCAGCCCCCGCGGTGCTCGGTCACGAGGCCGCCGGCATCGTGGAGAAGGTTGGCAAGGCCGTCACCTATCTTAAAGCCGGCGACCATGTCATCTCGTGCCCGTCGGTCTTTTGCGGCTACTGCGAAGAATGCATGTCGGGGCATCCCAATCGATGCAACAATCGGCAGGCGACGCAGCGACCCAGGGACGGCAAGCCGCGCCTGTCGCAGAAGGGCCAGCCGGTGCGTCAGTTCAGCGATCTCTCGACCTATGCCGAAAAAATGCTGGTGCATGAGAACGCGTTGGTGAAGATCATCGACGAGATGCCGCTCGATCGCGCGGCACTGATCGGATGCGGCGTTACCACCGGCGTCGGCGCGGTGCTCAACACCGCGAAGATCGAACCCGGCTGCACGGTCGCGGTGTTCGGCTGCGGCGGCGTCGGCATCTCGGCGATTCAAGGGGCGAAGATCGGCGGCGCGCGCCGGATCATTGCGGTCGATCAATTCGAGAACAAGCTCGCGATGGCGAAGCGCTTCGGCGCGACCGACACCATCGATGCTTCGCATACCGACGCGCTGAAGGAAATCCGCACCATGACCGGTGGCGGCGTCGACTACGCATTCGAGGCGGTGGGCCTTAAGAAACTCGCGGAACAGTGCTTCGATGCTACTAAGGTGGGCGGAACCGCGGTCATCATAGGGATGATCCCGGTAGGACAGAAGGTGGAAATCGACGGTCCGCGGCTACTCACCGAGCGGACCTTGAAGGGCTCGATGATGGGCAGCAACCGCTTCCGCATCGATATGCCTCGATACATCGACTTCTACTTGCAGGGCCGTCTCAACCTCGACGACATGGTTAGCAAGCGCGCGAAACTCGAGAACATCAACGAGGCTTTCGCGTCGATGAAGCGCGGCGAAGTGGCGCGCACCGTTTTGATGTTCGATTGACGCATGTAGCAGACCTCAGTTTGTGGATTTTGTAGCACAGACTTCAGTCTGTGAGTGGCCGGAGGCAAGAACATGGAGTACCGAAAATTCGGACAGACCGGGGTCGACATTTCCGCGATCGGTTTCGGATGCTGGGAGATCGGCGGCGGCTACGGCAGCATCGAGGAAACCGAGTTCATCAAGGCGATCAATCGCGCACTCGACGCCGGCATCAACAGCTTCGACACCGCCGAGGCCTATGGCTTCGGCGCCTCGGAAACGTCGCTCGCCAAGGCGCTCGGTAAGCGCCGCAAGGAAGCGGTCATCACCACCAAGTTCGGGGTCGGATACCCGGACACGCCTAACTATCGCGACAGCACCCGCAAGCGCGTGATGGAATCGATCGAGAAGAGCCTCAAGTGTCTCGATACAGACTACGTCGATGTCTACCTCATCCACTGGCCCGATCGGAATGTCTCATTCGAAGAGCCGATGCGCGCGCTCGACGATCTCGTCAAGCAGGGCAAGGTTAAGGCGGTAGGACTCTCCAACTTCAAGCTGAATGAGATCGAAGCCTGCATGAAGGCGCGGCGCGTCGATGTGGTTCAGTACTGCTGGAACATGTTTGACCGGCGGATGCAGAAGGAGATTTTTCCATACTGCCGAGAAAACAAGATCGGCGTGATGGCTTACGGCTCGCTCGCCTATGGAATGCTGACCGGAACGCTGAGCGAAGAGAAGGCATTCGACAAGGGCGACTGGCGCTCGAAACGCGGACAGCTAGGGAACATCAACTTGTTTCAGCATCTGTTCGGCCCCGACCACTTCCTTAAGAATTTGCGCTCGGTCGAGGAGCTAAAGGGAGTCGCCAAGCGCTACGGAAAGAGTCTACCGCAGCTCGCGCTACGCTGGACTACCTCGAATCCTGTCGTCAGCACGGCGCTCGTCGGATGCCGCAATCCGGGCGAGGTAGATGATAACCTCGGCGCGCTGGGATGGTCGATATCAGACGCTGACATGAAAGAGATCGACGCCATCTTCACTCGCAACGGCGCCGTCACGATGCCCGAGACATGGCTGGAGAGCTAGTAGGTCCCAGGACTAAGCCTGTTTTAATGGACGATTAGGAGGTGCGCGATGCCCACCCAGAAATTCTCACCAATGAGCAAAGATTTTCCGACCTTCGATTGCGACGCTCACGTAACCGAGCCGCCGTGGCTGTGGGAGCGCGCGAAGGACTATCTCACCAAGGATGAGTTCGAGGCGCTGAGAAACAGCATTTGGTTCGACGAGGAGAGCAAGCAGCTCATCGTCAACGGATTTGCGAACACCGGTCTAGGGTCACAGAAAATTGGTGGAACTGCCGGGATGGTGAATGTCCTATCCCTTGCGGGACCAGGGCTCAAGCACAACATCCAGCGCGCCCTCAACGTGCGCAACCTGGATCCCAAGACCGCGCTGACCAAGGAGCAGGCTGCCTATATCGATCATCCGGGCTCCTATCAGCCCAAACCGCGTTTGGCTGACATGGATGTGCAAGGCATCGACCAGGTGATGATCATTCCTACCGACATCGATACTTACCCGTGGATTACCAACTGCATGGGTGCGCGCGCGATGTGCAAGGCCTACAACGACTGGGCCTTTGAGTACTGCTCGGAAAATCCCGAGCGGCTATACTTCGCGGCGCTGTTGCCGATGCAGGATCCTGTCTTCGCGACCGATGAACTATACCGCATCGCAGGAAAAGGCTGCCGCGTCGGTCTGGTGCGCCCTATCGATGCGATGGGTAACTATCCGATCCAGCCCAAGTACTCGCGCTTGTGGCACGCAATGGAAGAGACCGGTGTCGTTTACGGCATGCATCCGTTCCCGGCGCTCGGGCTGCTCAAGCCTCCTGGTTACAGCGAACAATATTCGGGCGCGGAGCTTATCGGACTGAGCGGCAGCTCGGCGGGCCTGCCTCATTCGTTCCTGATCAATGTTCAGGACTTCCAGGCCGAAGCGTCGCTGTGGGTGACCATGTCGCTGCTTTCAGGCTTCTTCGATCGCTATCCGAAGCTCAAAGCCGCCGTCTTCGAGGCGTCGTCGACGTGGCTGAGCTTCATCCTCGATGAATGCGACAAGACCTACAAGCTCTATCGTAACGATCGCAAGATGCCGAAGCTCAGCAAGCTCCCGAGCGAAACCTTCTTCGAACATTGCGTCACCGGATTCGAGGGCGACGAAGCTCCCCCGTCGCGCTTTCCGGAGTTCTACGAGAACATCCTGGCGTGGTCGTCGGACGTCTACCATCACGATGGCGACGACGCGTGGCGTGCGCTCGAGACCATGCGCAAATGCGAACTGCCGGAGAACTACCAGACCAAGTTCCTCGGTGAGAACGCTCGCAAGATGTACAACATCAAGGCGCCGAGCAAGTACATCCGCGAACGCGTAACCGAAATCGAGCGGCCTGAATGGTGGCCGACCGACGAGGAAGTCAGGGCGTCGCTGAAGCCTGAAGCCGCATTAGTGCGCCGGTAACACCGGATACCAGCGCCAATCGGGAGATAGTCGTTATGAACAAGAAGCAATTTGCAGTGCTCGACAGCGACACGCATGTCGTCGAGACTCCGGAGCTGTGGGAGAAGTATCTGGAACCGGAGTACCGAACGCTCGGCAAGCACGCGCTGTGGCGCGAGGAAGGCAAGTTCGGCTGCTACTTGAAGGTCAACGGCAAGGTCTTCCGCGACACCATGAACTCCAACATCCCGCGTCATGCGATCTGGAAGCCAGGAATGACTTGGGACAACGTCGGAGAGCTGGACCCTGACACTCGCCATCCGGCAACCGCGGGCGCGTCCAACCCGCAAGCGCGGCTGAAGGACATGGACGCAATGGGCGTCGACCAGGCCTTCATGTACCCGACCTGGTTCGCCGAAGGATTCCATCTTGTAGAAGATCCGGACGTGGCGTATGCCTTGGCGCGCGCCTACAACGACTGGGTCGCGGATTTCTGCAAGACTGCTCCCGATCGACTCTTCGCCGCTTCAATGGTTCCCCTCCAAAATATGGACCATGCGATCGAGGAACTACGGCGAACCGCGCAGATGCCTTGCTTCCGTGGCGCCTTCATACGCCCGATGTTCATCGAAGGTCATTACTTTACTCATCCTTATTACGATCCGCTGTGGGCCGAGCTAGAGAGCCTGGGTACCACGCTGGCGGTGCATCCTACAGCAGGCCTATGGAATCCGGAATGGACCTCGCATGGGCCATTTACCGAGAAGGTGAAGGGCCGGGTCAATCAACATTCCGGGATTATGAATGCCGGCGGAGGTCCCTTCGCTGGAGGCGGCGCTACCTCGCTGTTCGGCTTCTTCGCCGCGTCGCCGCCGTTAGGTCATCCGATCTCACAGGTGCTGTCCTACTGGCTCGACAACCACATGTTTGTAGCGGCCACACTTATCGGGTTCACCGTGATGCAACGCTACCCGAACATGAAGGTAGTAGTCGCGCACGGCAAGGCTTCATGGATGGAGGAGGTCCTTGAGAAGATGGAAGCCTCCACCCGCACGATTCCGCTTCTTCATCAGTATCCGGTGCGCACTGATACCGAGGAGATGTGGAAGGAAGGCAAGGTGATGCTCGGATGCGATGCCGAGGAACGTCTCATCCTAAAGCTGCCGGAGGATTTCGCGGACAAAGTTGTGTGGGGTTCGCGCTACCCGCATCAGGATACTACCAGCGCGTGGGACGCCATTGAGAAGATGAGCGAGGCAAACGTGGCCGAGTCGACGATGGCTCGCATGCTAGGTAGTAATGCTTCCGAGCAACTGGGAATAAAGCTGGTGCAAAAGGTTGGCGCATAGATGCGTGTTGGTTTCATAGGCCTCGGCAACATGGGCGGGCCGATGGCGCTCAATATGATCAAGGCCGGCCACACGCTCACGGTATACGACGTGCGCCGCGAGGCTGCCGAGCCGCATCTGGCGGCCGGCGCTAAGTGGGCCGAGTCTCCCGCGGCGGTAGCCGCACAAAGTGAAGTTGTAGTGACCTCGCTGCCGGGACCTAAGGACGTCGAGGCGGTCGCGCTGGGCGAGGGTGGCATCGTTAGCGGGCTCGCTCGCGGCGCGGTCTATGCCGATCTCTCTACCAATTCACCGAGTCTCATCCGACAGCTTCACGCAGCGTTTAAGGGCAAAGGTATCGATTTGCTTGATGCGCCTGTGAGTGGAGGAATTCCCGGCGCGCGCAACGCCACGCTCGCGGTCATGGTCGGTGGAAGCAAGGAAGCCTTCGAACGGATCAAGCCCGTCCTCGACGCGATCGGCGACAAGGTTTCCTACATCGGTGAAAGCGGCGCGGGTGCGGTCGCCAAGCTGGTGCACAACATGATCGCGATTTGTTCGACCCAGCTTCTCGCCGAAGCTTTCACGATGGGCGTCAAGGCGGGCGTGTCGCCCGAGGCCTTGTTGAAGGTTGTTCAGGATGGTGCCTACGGCCAAGGAATGCTGCTCAACGGAACCATGCCCAAGATGGTGTTCCGCGGCAACTTCGATAGAGTGACCTTTGCCCTTAAGCTGGCGCGCAAGGACTTGGGCTTAGCTACCGAAGTGGGCCGCGAGCTCAACGTCCCGATGCCGATCGCGAGTCTCGTCGAGCAGGACTTCCTGTCGGCTCTCGCCAATGGACTAGGCGAGAAAGACTCGACCGCGGCCGTCACGATTCAGGAAGCTCGCGCGAACGTCAAGGTACGCGCCTCCAAGTAACCCGACAAACGAGCCACGGTGTAGGTCGTCCGATAGGTTTGATCTTCCGGTGGCTTAGGACTCCCCCGTTCTCCACAGGCTCAGTGCTCGACGATGTCAGCCTTCATGCTTTCGATAAACGCCAGCACCTCGCCGCGCTCCTGCTTTGGAACCTGAAAGGCATCGAGGGTCGCATGCAGATGTCCGAGGAACGCTTGCCAGTCGGCTTCGCCAATCCTCATTCCCTTGTGCGAGAGCTTCATGGCACGACCGGTATAGTAGACGGGTCCGCCGGTGCAATTGCTCAAGTAGTCGATCAGCAGCTGCTTCTCACGAGCGATGCCATCTTCACCGCGATGCGCCCAAAATCGGCCCAGTAACTTGTCCGCCTCGAGCCGTGGCAGCAGGTTGTTCGCCACCGCCGTGATCGCATCATAGCCGCCGAGCCGCTCGTACAGAGTCTTCGGTGCATCATTGCTCATTTGGGGATTCACTCCTCCTGATGTTCCGCGCAATCAAAAAATCGAGGACTACCTTGGCCTCTTACGCGCGCTGTGTCCATAAGCCTCGATCGTGAGGGCTTGCCATTCGAGGCGGTCGCGATATTGTTGCCTCACGGCACGCGGGTCAGCCGCCCTACACGAACCGCGCCATGGAGGTCACTTCATGTCGGAAAAGCTCAGTTCCAAAGATATACGCAAGCGCATCGGTCATCCAGTTATCGACGCTGACGGCCATTGGCTCGAGTTCGGACCATCGATCAATGACTACTTGAAAGATGTCGCCGGGCAAGATGCCGTCAATTCGTTTCGCCGACGCGCGGGATACGTAGCGAAGTCCCTCGCCATGACTCCTGACGAGCGCGCGCAAACGCGCCGTGCGCAGGAGGCGTTCTGGGGCGTGCCCGCGAAAAACACTCTGGACCGCGCGACCGCGATGCTTCCGCGCCTGCTGTACGATCGGCTCGACGAGTTCGGCTTCGACTTCACGGTTCTTTATCCGACCGCCGGCCTCGCCATCGGTTACATTCCCGAAGACGAGATCCGCCGGGCGAGCTGCCGCGCCTTCAACATGTACATCGCACATCAGTTCGGCGAGTTCAGCGATCGTATGACGCCCGCGGCCGCGATTCCGATGCACAGTCCACAGGAAGCAATCGACGAACTGGAGTATGCCGTCAAGGAACTCGGCCTCAAAGTAGTGGTAATGACCAGCATGGTGCCGCGACCGATTCCCGCGACCAGAGAGAGCGCCGCCGAGATGCGTAGCTGGGCGACCTGGCCCGATGTTTTCGGCATCGATAGTCCTTACAACTATGACGGCGTATGGTCTAAGTGCGTCGAGCTGGGTGTGATGCCGACCTTTCACGCGGGCACGCGCGGCTCGGGCTTTCGCACCTCGCCGACCAACTTCGTGTACAACCATATCGGTCACTTCGCAGTCGCAGGTGAAGCAGTCGCCAAGGGTCTGTTTCTAGGGGGCGTCACCCGCCGCTTCCCGACCTTGAAGTTTGCGTTTCTCGAGGGCGGCGTCGGCTGGGCATGCAGTCTCTACTCGGATCTCATCGGTCACTGGAAGAAGCGCAATCGGCGCGCGCTTGAAGAGGTCAATCCCGCGAACCTCGATCGCAAGCTTATGCATGAGCTGTTCGAACGCTTCGGCGGCAAGCAACTCGCCGACAGCCTCGATAGCAGCTCGATCTTCGATGGTCTCGGCGCAACCAGCACCGGCAATATCAAAGACCTCGACGATTTCTCGGCGTGCGGCATCAATACTGCCGAGGATATCCGCGAGCTGTTCACGCGCAACTTCTACTTCGGCTGTGAAGCCGATGATCCGATCAATGCGTGGGCGTTCAATTCGCGCGTCAATCCCTATAAGGCGCGCATCAAGACGCTGCTGGGTTCGGACATCGGTCACTTCGATGTGGTCAACATGAACGAGGTACTGGAAGAGGCTTACGAACTGGTCGAGGACGGGCTTATCACCGAAGACGACTTTCGCGAGTTTGTGTTCACCAACCCGCTGCATTTCTGGGCCGAAGGGAGACCCGACTTCTTCAAGGGTACCGTTTTGGAAAATGAAGCGGTGGCCGCGCTTCGCGACGCGAAGCAACGTTGACCAACTGGAAACGCACCTTCGCGGTATACACCGATCCGCGAGTCCTGCTGATCCTGCCACTCGGCATCGCGAGCGGTCTTCCGCTACTGCTGACCTTTTCGACCCTATCAGCCTGGCTAGCTACCGCAAGCATAAGCCGCTCGGCGATCGGCGCATTCGCCCTCGTCGGAACGCCTTACGCTTTCAAGTTCCTGTGGTCACCACTTATAGATCGCCTCCCACCGCCGATCCCGCTGGGTAGACGGCGCGGATGGGGCATCACCATCCAGCTAGGACTCATCGCATCGATTGTGGCCTTGGGCTGCTGCGACCCCAAACGCGACTTGCATTTGATAGGAATACTGGCGCTGGTAGTCGCCTTCCTCTCGGCAAGTCAGGACATAGTAATCGACGCCTATCGAGTGGAACTCCTGGACCCGGAGCAACAAGGCCCTGGCGCGGGAATGATCCAGACCGGGTATCGCATCGGAATGTTGATAGCCGGTGCGGGCGCGTTGATGATTGCAGGGCAAGCAGGATGGTTCACCGCCTACGCCACAATGGCGGCGCTACTCGGCATTGGCACGCTGGTGTTTGTGCTCGCACCGGAGCCGGTCACGCGGGTAGCCATAGTGACTCCTCAGAAAGGCAGCAAGCTAGACGCCATTCGCCGATGGCTCGCGACCGCCGTGACCGGACCTTTTGCCGACTTCATGCACCGCCCGCTATGGGCTGTGATCCTCATCTTCGTCGTCGGCTACAAGCTAGGCGAGGCTATGGCAGGGGTGATGGCGATGCCGCTGTACGTCTCGCTCGGCTTTTCGCTCGAACAGATCGCGGCGGTCTCCAAGCTAGTAGGATTCTTCGCGACTGTCATAGGAGCGCTGGCCGGCGGAATCATAGCTGCCAAGCTCGGAGTTCTCCGAGCGCTGGTGATATGCGGCGTACTGCAGTCGCTTGGGAATCTCTTCTATGTCTTACAAGCGGTCGGAGGCCATCGACTCGACTACCTCGCCCTATGCGTTGCTGCCGAGAACCTCACCGGCGCGATGGCCGGCGCGGCACTGGTAACCTATCTCTCAGACCTATGCTCTCCCGACTTTACCGCGACGCAGTACGCCCTGCTCTCTTCGCTCGCCGCAGTCGGGCGAACACTCGTAGCTTCTTCGGGTGGCGTATTAGCCGACAAGTTCGGCTGGGTGCGGTTCTTTCTGCTGACCACGGTGGTAACGATACCTGCGCTGTTGCTGCTCGTCTGGATAGGGAGGCGCGGAACCAAGCTCGCCAAACGGGAGCCTCAAATGCCCGCCGCGGCGAATAGCTGAAGGAAGATCTATGGCTCGCTTACACCTTGATGGAGCTTTGAGCCTCGACCGCCACCACTATCTTCCCGTCGATGACTTTCACGGGATGGGCGGCCACGCGAAGTCCTTGAATGTTGGTGCAATGGCCGGTGCTGACGTCGTATCGAAAGCCATGCGCGCGACACGTCACGATATTGCCCTGCAGCTTCCCCGATCCGAGTGATGCGCCGGCGTGTGCACATTCATCGCTCATCGCATAGATGTTGCCGTCGACGTTGAAGAGGGCAACGTCCTTACCCGCAACTCGCACTGCCATCGCCCTGCCAGGCTTAAGCCGATCGAGCGCAATGGTTTCAATGAACTCTACCATCGGGACTCAGTAACCGCCGCCCGGAAAGCCGATTAGAGCACCTGGCGCGGAGAGCCGATCATACATCGGATCCGCGCCAAGCTCGAGTCGCTAGAAGCTCACGCTCAGCACTCCGGCGCTATCGGCTGTCGAGCCATTGCCGGGCATGACAGTCACCGCGCCCGCAACGGCACTTAAGGCATAGGCTGTGCCGGGGATCATTCCTTTGACATATACGGTGTGAACCCTGAACGGCGCGGGTACAGTGGTTCCTGCGAACACGATGGTTGCGCGGTGCGGAAAGTACACCGGAACGTTCGAGAATACGGCACCATCGAATGCGGTGCCTGCTATGCTTTGCAGATA
>JBGPMZ010000026.1:0-11112 GCA_041487255.1 Binataceae bacterium (SeqCode)
GGACTTCATGCGTCCCGACCGCGTCGTGATCGGCAGCCTGAGCGAGCAGGCGACCGCGATTCTGCGCGAACTACACTCGCCATTTACTCGCACCGATAACCCAATTCTCGTGATGGATCCGAAGTCCGCCGAGATGACCAAGTATGCGTGCAACGCGATGCTCGCGCTGAGGATTTCCTTCATCAACGACATCGCGAGCCTGTGCGAGGCGGTTGGCGCGGAAATCAATCACGTGCGGCGCGGTCTGGGAACGGATAGGCGCATCGGCTCGTCGTTTCTGTTTCCGGGCGTCGGATACGGCGGCTCCTGCTTTCCGAAGGATGTGCAGGCGCTAATCCATACGGCGGGGGAAAACGGCCTCAACTTCGGCCTCCTGCAGGCGGCCGAGGACGTCAATATTCATCAGAAGCGCCATCTGGTCGAGCGAGTGAAGGAGCACTTCGGCAGTGATCTGAAAGGACGAACCTTCGCGGTGTGGGGGCTCGCGTTCAAGCCGCGCACCGACGATATGCGCGAGGCGCCCTCGCTGGTGGTCGTTGAGGAGCTGCTCAAAGCCGGTGCGGCGGTCCGCGCGCACGATCCTGAAGCGCTCGAAAATGCGCGGCGTATCTTCGGCGACCGGATCAGCTATCATAAGACTAACTACGAGGCGTTGAGCGGTGCCGACGCGCTGATCATTCTGACCGAATGGAATGAGTTCCGGCATCCCAATTTTCAGCGCATTCGTTCGATGCTCAAAGAGCCGGTAATTTTCGACGGACGCAATCTGTATGAGCCCGACCTCGTCAAAGCGCTCGAGTTCAAGTACTACTCGATTGGCCGGCGGCCGGTTTAGGAGCGCATCCACGCGATGAAGATTCTGGTAACCGGAGGCGCCGGCTTCATCGGCTCGCATACCGTCGATGCGCTGGTCGCAACCGGGCAGCATCAGGTGTCGATCATCGATAACCTGAGCGCCGGGAAGCGCCCCCAAATCAATCCAGCGGCGAGGTTTCACGAGATCGATCTGCGCGATCCAGATGCGGTACGCCGCGTGATCGAGGTCGAGACGCCCGAGGTCATCGTGCATCTTGCGGCGCAAATGGATGTGCGCCGTTCAGTCGCCGATCCTTCTTATGATGCCCAGGTGAACATCGTTGGGTTTCTCAACCTGATCGAATCGGCGCGCCAGCGTGGATTGCGCCGGGTGATATTTTCATCGACCGGCGGCGCGATCTACGGCGAACAGAAAACATTTCCCGCGCCCGAGGATCATCCGCTTCATCCTGTGAGTCCCTATGGCGTCGCGAAGCTGGCGACCGAGGCTTACCTGTTCTTCTACAAGGTTCAGTACGGCATCGATAACACCGCTCTGCGCTATGGAAACGTGTACGGCCCGCGCCAGGACCCGCATGGCGAGGCGGGGGTCGTCGCGATCTTTTGTGGCCGGATGCTCGAAGGCCAGCCGTGCACGATTTTCGGCGACGGCAAGCAGACTCGCGACTACGTCTTCGTCGGCGACGTGGTGCGCGCGAATATCGCGGCAGCCAACAGCAACGTCTCGGGAGCGATCAACATCGGCACCGGAATTGAGACTGACGTCAATGACCTGTATCATACGCTCGGAACCGTCGCGGACGTGACGAGACCGCCCGAGTACGCGCCCGCGCGTCCGGGAGAGCAGAGCCGCTCGGTGATTTCGCCCGCGCGCGCCGGCGAGCTTCTCAAATGGCGTCCGCAAGTCGACCTCGCGCACGGCCTCGATCAGACTTTCAGTTACTTCAAAGATCGCGCGGACAAATCCGCTTGATGGTGTCTTTAGGGCGCTTCCTGGCGCGGCGCGTAACGCTGCTTCGGCGGCGCGAAGCCGCTAAGGCGGAGCGTACGCGGAGTCCGAAGCGACATAGAGGACAAGGCGTAGTCGAAGCAAAATATAAATGACCGATCCTGCTCTCATCAGAAATTTTTCGATCATCGCGCATATCGATCATGGCAAGTCGACGCTTGCCGATCGGCTACTCGAGCGCACCGGCGCGCTCTCGAAGCGCGAACTTAAGGAGCAGTTCCTCGACTCGATGGATCTGGAGCGCGAGCGCGGCATCACCATCAAGGCCCGCTCGGTTCGCCTCAACTACACGGCGAAAGACGGACGCACCTACATTCTGAATTTGATTGATACCCCCGGACATGTTGATTTCGCCTACGAGGTTTCGCGCAGCCTCGCGGCATGTGAGGGGGCGCTGCTGGTGGTCGACGCAAGCCAGGGCGTCGAGGCGCAAACACTCGCCAACGTCTATATGGCGCTCGACCACGGCCTCGAAATAATTCCGATCATCAACAAGATTGATTTGCCCGGCGCTGATGTCGCCGGCACCAAGCATCAGATCGAGGAGACCATCGGGCTCAGTGCTGAGGACGCGATTCTCACCAGCGCCAAGGAGGGCATCGGCATCGACGAGGTCCTCGAAGCGATCGTGAAGCGCGTCCCGGCGCCCAAGGTTCCCGCTGAGACGGCTCCGCGCGCGCTAATTTTTGACAGCTGGTACGACGTCTACGAGGGCGTGGTCGGGCTGATGCGCGTGTTCGGCGGCGAGATTCGTAAGGGCATGAAGGTGCGCCTGATGGGCACCGACAAGGACGGCGAGGTGATGCGGCTGGGCCATTTCACACCGCATGAAGCGCCGGCCGAGTCGCTCGGACCCGGCGAGGTCGGCTTCGTGGTCGCGAACATCAAGAGCGTGCAGGACATGCGCGTAGGCGACACGCTGACCGACGCGGAAAATCCGGCGCAAAAGCCGCTCGAAGGTTTCAAGGAACTGAAGCCGATGGTCTTCGCCGGGCTCTATCCGACCGAGGCTAATCAGTATCCCGCGCTCCGCGACGCGATCGAGAAGCTGCGCCTCAACGACGCGAGCTTCATCTGCGAACCGGAAAATTCGCAGGCCCTGGGGTTTGGGTTTCGCGCCGGATTCCTCGGCCTGCTGCACATGGAGATCACCCAAGAGCGGCTGGAGCGCGAGCACGGCATCAACCTGATCATTACCGCGCCGACGGTCGCCTACCAGGTGCGCGCCACCGACGGCGAAGTGACGATGGTCGACAATCCATCGCGGCTGCCCGACGAGGGCCGTATCGAAGCGATCGAGGAGCCGTTCATCCTCGCGTCGATTCACATGCCGGACGAATACCTGGGCGCGGTCATGTCACTATGCGAGGATCGCCGCGGCCTGCAGCGCGATTTGAAGTACCTCGGTGAGCATCGCGTCATCCTTCACTATGAGCTGCCGCTGGCGGAGATCGTTTTCGATTTTTATGATCGCTTGAAGTCGGTGAGCCGCGGTTATGCGTCGCTTGATTACGAGTTTCTGGACTTCCGCGCGGGGCCTCTGGTTAAATTGGATATCCGCATCAACGGTGAGGTTATCGACGCGCTCTCGATAATCGTGCATCGTGATAAGTCCTATGACCGCGGGCGCGCGCTATGCGAAAAGATGCGGCAGTTTATTCCGCGCCAGATGTTCGACATTGCTATCCAGGCCAGTATCGGGGCCAAAATTATCGCGCGGGAGAGCGTAAAAGCGCTGCGCAAGAACGTAACCGCGAAGTGCTATGGCGGCGACATCACGCGCAAACGCAAGCTCCTCGAAAAGCAGAAAGAGGGTAAGAAACGGATGAAGCAGGTTGGACGCGTCGAGATTCCGCAGGAGGCGTTTCTCGCCCTGCTCAAGGTCGGTGAGTGACCGAAGCCGTGGCCGACGCAGCCCGCAACTATCCCAAGCCCAGCGGCGAGTCGTCAGGCGTCGAGGCGCAGGCGCCGCAAAAGTCGGCGGTGCGCGAATATGGCGAGGCATTCGGCATCGCGCTGATCCTCGCGCTCATCATCCGCACCTTTTTCATTCAGGCTTACAAGATTCCCTCGGGCTCGATGGAGCCGACGCTCCTCATCGGCGATCACATCCTGGTCAATAAGCTGATCTACGGCTTGCGGCTGCCCGATTCGTTTTTTGGAATCACCATTCCCGGAATTCCGTGGGGCCAGTACGTTTTTCCACTCGAATCGATTCATCGCGGCGACGTCGTGGTCTTCGTGTTCCCGCCCGATCCCACCAAGGACTTCATCAAGCGCGTCATCGGAGTCGCCGGCGATACGGTTCAAGTCAAGGACGGCAAAGTTTTCCTCAACGGCAGCGCGATGCCCGATTCGCATGCCCATTTCGAGGTGAGCGCGCAGGAGCGATCGCCGGTGTCGCCGCGCGACAATTTCGGGCCGGTTACGGTTCCCGCGGGCAAGCTTTTGATGATGGGTGACAATCGCGATCGCAGCTATGACGGGCGCTTCTGGGGATTCGTCGATGCCAACCAGGTTGAGGGACGAGCGATTGTCATCTATTGGTCTTGGGACAGCGACGGTTCCGGGATCCTGCCCATCCGCTGGAGCAGGTTCGGCAAGATCGTCTACTAACGCCGTCTGCGCGAGGGAGAGTAGGGGTGGCTGACGAAGGGCTGACCAGAATAGGCGCGATGCTCGAGGAGTTGGGCGCCCGCTTCGAGTTGGTGGTTGAGGCGGTTTCCGGCTTCGGTGGAAAAGTCGACAAATTGAAGGACGAGATCTTCGGCCAGTTTGCCGAGGTCGGCAGCCAGATCCGTTTCCTCTCCGATCAGATCGGCGAGAATCGTTCGGGAGTGAACTCGCTGCGCGCGGACTTCGGCGCTGAGATGGTCCGCCTCAACGAGTCCATCGGCAGGACCCGGGTGGAATTTCGCGAACAGCTCGCCGCCTCGGAGGCGAATCTGCGCGGCGCGATATCCTCGCAGGCTGACACGCATACCCAAGTTACAGCCGCCGACACCTCCGCTCCCAATGGCGAGCTGGGCCGCGAGGTCGCTGAGAGCCTCAAGAAGCTGGGCGCGGAGATCAAGCAGGCCAACAAGGCGGTCGCGACGCTCAGCCGCAAGTTCGAGCGCTTCGACGATAGAATGACAGTGCAGGTCAAGGACCAGGATCAGCGGCTAAAGAAAGTCGAGGGCGCAGGGCGCCGACGATAGACGCCTCCCGATTTTCCACAGATGTGGAGTGCTCTTACGGGGTGTCGCTTGATCTAGCCTCCTCGCATCTGTTTAATAATTGACAGCCTTTAACTTCACTCCTGCGAGGGTGAGAAGGGACAATGATGAAGTCGTGTAATATGCAGCCCGACCGCGCACGCGGCCGGGTATTTTTTTGCGCGGATGGCATCGGGTTTTAAGATGGCCAGCCTACCAGCCACCACCGCCGCCGATGCCGCCACGGTGACGCGATCCGTCAAGCGCCTCGCGCATGAGATCGCGGAGCGCAACTCCGGCGCGCAGAACCTCGTCCTTATCGGCGTGATCCGGCGTGGCGCGGCGCTGGCCGAGCGCCTCATCGTCGCGCTCCAGGAGGTCGGGATGGCGAACGTTCCGGTCGGCACCCTCGATATCTCCTCGTACCGCGACGACAAGAAAGGCGCGCCCGGCGATCCCCGCCTGCTAGGCCGCAACATTCGCTTTTCACTCGACGGCAAACGCGTCGTTCTGGTCGACGACGTGCTCTATACCGGCCGCACCGTGCGCGCCGCGCTCGGCGCGATATCGGACCTGGGGCGGCCCGAGTCGATTCAGCTCGCGGTGCTGGTCGATCGCGGTGAGCGCGAGGTGCCGATTCGCGCCGACTTCGTCGGCAAGAATATTCCGACCCCCAAGGGTCAGCGCGTTTACGTCAAGCTCAGCGAGGTCGATGGTTTCGACGGCGTGCTGATAGGCGAAGCGAAGTAGCATGGCGCGGCTGCCGAAATACGACGTGGTGTCGATTGCGGATCTCGGGATCGCCGAGATCGAGCGCATCTTCACGCTCGCCGACGGTTTCGCGGCCGCGCTCGAAAAATCCGAGCGGCTCACCGTCGCCGACGGCCTCATCATGGCGACGCTTTTCTATGAGCCTTCGACGAGGACCCGGCTCAGTTTCGAATCGGCGATGCACCGTCTCGGCGGCGCAGTCATTAGTTCCGCCGATATGCATGCGAGTTCCGCCGCCAAGGGCGAAAGCCTCGCCGATACGGTGCGCGTCGTGAGCGGCTATGCCGACCTGATCGTCATGCGTCATCCTCATGATGGCGCGGCGCGAGTGGCGGCCGAGTACGCGCCGTGTCCCATCATCAACGCCGGCGACGGCAGCCGCGAGCACCCGACACAAACGCTGTGCGATCTCTATATCCTGCGCAAGAAGAAGGGGCATCTGCGGGGACTGACCGTCGCGCTGTGCGGCGATCTGAAATACGGGCGCACTGTTCATTCGTTGATTTATGCGCTGGCTCGATTCGGCGCGAGTATCGTCGCGGTGCCAACCGCGGGCATGGATGTTCCCGACTACGTGCTCGAGCGAGTGCGCTCCGAAAGTCAGTATCGCTTCGCGACCGTCTCGATGGATGAGCTGAAGTCGCTGGCAGGCGGCCTCGACGCGCTCTATCTGACGCCGCGCGGCCCGCATCAGATGGCGCTATTCACCT
Organism: Binataceae bacterium (SeqCode); assembly: GCA_041487255.1. Taxonomy (GTDB): domain Bacteria; phylum Desulfobacterota; class Binatia; order Binatales; family Binataceae; genus DATGKG01. Next base: position 6,504 of record JBGPMZ010000026.1, read on the forward strand.
CGGACATGCCACTCGAGAAGATTCCCGCCGGCCAGGCGCCCAAGGCGCTCGACGCGTTTTATGTGACTCGGCTTCAGAAGGAGCGGCTGCAGAACAAGACTGCCGATACCGGCGAGTATGTCCGCTTCGATGCCCGCGCGCTCAAGGGCAGCCGTACCCACGACGCCGTCGTGATGCATCCGCTGCCGCGCACTACCGAACTCGCATACGAGCTCGACGCCGATCCGCGCGCGGTCTATTTCGAGCAGGCCGCGGCCGGGGTGCCGGTACGCATGGCGCTGATCGCATGGATGCTCGAGAACGCACAGACCACCGATCGCGCGACTCCCAAGGCGTTACCGCCGATGCGCTTCAAGTCGGAGAGTGCGCCGCGCTGCAGCAACGCGAACTGCATTACCCGCTTCGAGGGCGCCCATCTAAAGCCGCGCTTCCGCCTTGCGCGCGCGAGCAACGATTCTTCGCTGTTACTGCGATGCGACTTTTGCGAGCGCGAGTTGCCGGTCGAATTTGTCGGCCACGCCAGTACGCACCGTTACTATCGCTACGACGAGGGCCTCGCCGACTACGTAAGGAACTGGATCGCGGAAGGCTCGCTCGCGGTCTTCGAGAGCGTCAAGCAGGCGGAAGAAGCCGGGTACGAGCCCTACAAGCGTGGTCCGCAGCGCGAGATCATGAATGCCGACGAAGTCGAGCGTGCGGTCGATTCGCTCGCCGAGCAAATTGTAAAGGACCTTGGCGACGTTACCTCGGTCACGGTCGTTGGCGTGGTAAGCCGGGGCGCGCTCCTCGCCATGCGCATCGGGCACCTGATTGAGAACCGCACCGGAGTGAAAGTTCCGACCGCGCTGATCGACGTTTACGGCGCCGGCGATCCGGTTCGCTCGCTCGAAGGGCCGGACGATCAATTTACCACCGAGGGACGCGTCATCGTGCTTGTCGATGACGTGTTCAACACCGGCTGGACTGTCCAGCGCGCGATGGAAGTGCTGTGGCGCAGCGGCCGGCCGGCAGCGGTGAAGCTCGCGGTGCTGATCGATCGTGGACATCGCGCAGTGCCGATTCGGCCCAACTACGTCGGCAAGAACATCCCGACCTCGCGCTCGGAACGCGTACAGGTTCGGCTCGGCCTGGTCGACGCCAAGGGCAACCATAAATCGCACGACCGGGTAACGATCTACTCGATGGTCGATTCGATGAAGGAAGCGGAGGCCGCGCGTTGAAGGCATTTTTGCTCCGTGGCGGGCGCGTTATCGATCCCGCGAATGCTCTCGATGGCCCCGCCGAGGTGCTGGTGATCGACGGCCGCATCGAGGCGGTGGAGGCTCCCGGTCAGATCCGCGCCCCTGAGGGTGTATCCACCATTGATGTTCATGGCTGGTGGGTAATGCCCGGGTTGATCGATCCTCACGTCCACCTGCGCGATCCCGGATTCCCGCAGAAGGAAACCATCGCGACTGGCCTGCGCGCAGCCGCGGCTGGGGGTTTCACTGCTGTCGCAGCGATGGCGAATACCTCGCCCGTCAACGATACGCCCGACATCACGCGCTACATGCTCGATCGCGCGCGTGAGGTTCACGCGTCGCGGTTAATTCCGGTTTCGGCGGTGACGAAGGGGCTGCACGGCGTTGAGCTGGTTGATTTCGCTGCGATGACCGAAGCCGGCGCGCGGCTCTTTTCAGACGATGGGATTCCGATCGATGATCAAGTGATTTTATCGCGCGCACTCGACGAACTCGCGCGTCTTAACTTCGCGGTGTCCCTGCACGAGGAGGACCGTGAGCTTTCCGCCGACGGCGCGGCCAACGCCGGCGACGTCTCGAAGCGCCTCGGGGTGAAGGGCTATCCAACTTCCGCCGAGACTGCGCGGATTCGCCGCGACCTCGCACTCGCACTCGGCACCGAGGCTCCCGTGCATGTCGCGCATCTCTCGTGCGCCGAGTCGGTCGAGCTGGTCCGCCACGCGCGGCGCAACGGCGCGAATGTCACCTGCGAAGTGACGCCGCATCATTTCTGGCTCGACGAGCACGCAGTCCTCGAATGGGGCGCCAACGCGAAGATGAATCCTCCGCTGCGCAGCGAGGCAGACCTTGAAGCGATTCGCGCGGCGATGGCCGACGGGACGATCGACATGATTGCCAGCGACCATGCGCCGCATGATCCCGCTTCCAAACATCTCGAGCATCTCGCTGGATGCTTTCCGATTGGCGCGACGGGCGCGCCTCTTGCCGACAATGCGGCTGATGCATTCATGCGCGCTGCCAACGGCGTCATCGGACTCGAAACCTCGCTCGGCCTCGCGATAGGACTCGTTCACAAGAAGATCATCTCGCCGCGAAGAATGGTGGAGATGATGTGTGCTAGTCCTGCGCGTTTACTGCGACTGGAGGCGGGCGCGCTCACGCGTGGAATCGCGGCGGACGTGACCGTCATCGATCCAGATCTGGAATGGACGGTCGAGCCTGCGAAGTTTCTATCGAAGAGCCGCAACACTCCGTTCGCGGGACTGCGCCTTCGAGGCAAAACCGTTTTGACGATCATCGGAGGTGAAATCGTGTACGACGGACGAGGAGCGCAGCGCGTCTGATGGCAAAGCAGGAAGCGATACTGGCGCTTGCCGACGGGCGCACCTTTCGCGGATGCGCATTCGGCGCAATTGGCGAGGCGGTCGGCGAGGTTGTCTTCAACACCGCGATGACCGGCTATCAGGAAGTGCTCACCGATCCCTCCTACAAAGGACAGATGGTGTGCATGACGTATCCGGAAATCGGCAACGTCGGCATCAATCGCGAGGACGCCGAGTCCGCGCGCGTCTACGTCGAGGGTTTCATCGTCAAGGAATATCTGCCGCGCCCTTCGAATTGGCGTTCGGAAGAGTCGCTCGGCGACTACCTCAAGGCCGCGGGCGTGGTCGGCATCGAGGGAATCGATACGCGCGCGCTGGTGCGCCACATCCGCTTGCATGGCGCGCAGGAGGCGGTGATCTCAAGCGTCGATCTCGATTCCGATTCTGTCGTGCGCAAGGCGAAGGCGTCGCCCGGCCTAATCGGGCGCGACCTGGTTACCGAAGTTTCGTGCGCGCAGCCCTACGACTGGGAGCTCGGCGATTGGGAGCTTGGCCGCGGGTATCGCAACCTGCGCGAGGAGCTTCGCGACGCGCCCCTGATCGTGGCGCTCGACTACGGAATCAAGCTGAACATCTTGCGGCGGCTGAGCTCGACCGGGTTTCGCGTGAAGGTGTTGCCCGCGACTTCGACCGCCGAGCAGATCCTCGCGCACAATCCCGACGGCGTCTTTCTTTCGAATGGCCCGGGCGATCCTGCCGCGCTGCCGTACGCGCATCAGGCTGTGCGCGGTGTGCTGAACAAGAAGCCGGTGTTCGGCATCTGCCTCGGGCATCAGATTCTCGGCCTCGCGCTGGGAGGAAAAACCTACAAACTGAATTTTGGGCATCATGGCGCGAATCATCCGGTGAAGGACCTTCGCACCGGCAGAGTGGAAATCACCTCGCAGAATCACGGTTTCGCGGTCGATGCCGATTCGGTGCGCAGCCGCGCCGAGCTATCGCACGTCAACCTCAACGACAATACGGTCGAGGGGCTGCGCGGCGTCGGAGTGCCGTTTTTCTCGGTGCAGTATCATCCGGAAGCGTCGCCGGGGCCTCATGATGCTGGATATCTGTTCGCGCGATTTCGAAAACTCGTCGAGGCGTTTCCGCGCTACCGCGCCGAATCGCTCGACCACGTCACTGCCGACGAGGCCGCGACGCGATGACCGCGCGAAATCGGACTACCTTTTCACCAGACCTAACCCCCACCCCCTTCCCTTTAGGGAAGGGGGGCCAGTCAGCAATTCGGACGTAAAAAGTGCCGCTTAGAAAAGATCTGAAATCGGTTCTGCTGATAGGCTCCGGCCCGATCGTCATCGGGCAGGCGTGCGAGTTCGATTATTCAGGCACGCAGGCGCTCAAGGCTCTGCGCGAAGAGGGTCTGCGCCTCATCTTGATCAATTCGAACCCCGCCACCATCATGACCGACCCCGAGCTGGCCGATCGCACCTACATCGAGCCGATGACGGTCGCGTCGATCACCAAGATTATCGAGAAGGAACGGCCCGATGCAATTCTTCCGACGGTCGGCGGCCAGACCGCGCTCAACCTCGCGCTCGCACTCGCGGAGGCGGGAGTGCTCGACCGTTTCAATGTCGAACTGATCGGCGCGAAGCTGCCCGCGATCAAAAAAGCCGAGGATCGTGATCTCTTCAAAGCTGCGATGATCAAAATCGGCCTCGAAGTGCCGGCCTCCGATGTCGCGCACACGCTCGCAGAGGCCGAGGCGATTCGCGCGAAGCTCTCGCTGCCGCTGATCATCCGGCCCTCGCGCACCCTGGGCGGTACCGGCGGTGCGATCGCGCGCGAGCCCGAGGACTTTCGCACCAAGGTGGCATTCGGCCTCGACATGTCGCCCAGCCATGAGGTGCTGATTGAGGAGTCGGTGGAAGGCTGGAAGGAATTCGAGCTCGAGGTGATGCGCGACAGCGCCGATAACGTCGTCATCATCTGTTCCATCGAAAACCTCGATGCGATGGGCGTGCATACCGGCGATTCGATCAC
>JBGPMZ010000027.1:0-11102 GCA_041487255.1 Binataceae bacterium (SeqCode)
AGCCACGAGGAGATCGAGGCGTTCGAAAAGAAAATCGCGGACGAAGTGCGGATGTACTACGACTACGCGGCGGTGCTGGGAATGCATCCGGAGACGCGCACCGGCATCGGTCCCGACCCGGTCCACGATCTGCAGCGAATCTGTCTGGAGATCGCGGAAACCTTTCCGCGGGTGGTCTTCTTCGCGGGCAAGCTGGTATGGGAGACGGCGGTCGAGGGTTTTCTCTCGCGCTTCTTGCACAATCACACCGCGCTGGAAATGCAGAGCTGGCTGCAACTTTACGGATACAGCCTCGTGATCCTGCCGATTCGCGTAGGACCTCCGCTGCGCGCGCGCCTCCGTCAAGAGGAAGCGGCAACTTCCGATTCCATATGAACCGCCACACCCTGAATTCGAGGACACGATGTCATTGAAATCGCGGGCACTACTCGCAGTTGGGTTTGTATTCATTCTGGCGAACTCTGCGTCGCAGGCTCACGGCCAAACTCCCGGTGACAGCGCTTCTCCAACGAGCCGGGCGACCCCGCGTCTTCAGGGCAAGTCGCGCGGGGTGAACCTCGACGTCTTTGTGGCTCTTCGGAAGGAGTGCGAGCGGCTCGTCGAGAAGGAAGATTCCGGACAGAAACTCACCGCGATTGAGTCCTCGAGAGTTGGTGCCTGCCACACCGGCGGAATCGGAGCGAAGCAACCGCAGCGAAGTATTGTGGTCGATCGCAAACCCGGACCACCGCTCATGGCGCCGTCTGCATCGCCGAGCGCGGGTTCCGGGACGGGCGCGCGCCACGATTCTCCCGGCTCTTGATGGATCACTTCCGCTGTGCGGCGGGTTCGATTCGATAGAGCGCGACAAGATGATAGTCGACCACTTGCCGAATTCGGAACGCATTGGGATCCGGCAATTCGACCGCCGCATCGGGAGCGTACTTCCAACTCACCAGCCATCCACCTCCGGCGTGAGCGACGTCTTCGGCGATAATTTTTCCGGCCGCGGCGGGATCCCATCCGGGGACGGCGACGCGAGGATTGGTGGCGTGGAAGTAGTAGTCGAACGGGTTGCGATAGTATCCGGTCGGGAAGCCGCCGTTCGCGACGCCCTCGGGTTTGCCGAAAAACAGGAATCCTGACTCGAAGAAGATCGGCTGATTCGGCGCGGACTGCGTGGTGATCAACGCCGCGATGTCGCGCCATGGCTCATGAGTGATCTCTTTGACCGGCACCAGGATCAGCAGCGCCACCGTGATTCCAACGACCGCGAGGTTGCGCACCTTGCCGCCGAAGCCTTCCAGCACGCGCGCCAGGATCAGCGCGATCATCGCGACGCATGGAATCAGGTACCGGATATGAAACATCGGCCGCACGATGATCGTTCCGGCGAGGAACGCGGCTAGCGGAAGCAGACCCCACGCCAGGCACCATCGCAGCGGCTCGTCGGGATCGGTTTCGTTGGCGCGCCCAAACACCGTCGCGATCGCGAGGCCACCGGCAATCATTGCGATCAGGAACTTCTCGGCGAGGTTGAAGTGATAGTCGATTCCGATCCAGTCCAGCCAGTGACCATAAACGAGCGACTGGCTCTGCGCGGAGAAAATCGGGAAGTAGGGGGTGAACAGCACCAGCGCGATGGCGAGCGCGATCCACGGCATCCGGTCGCGGCGCCGGTGAAAGAAATCGCGCATCAGCATCGCGGCTTCGGCGCCCACGAGGAACAGTCCCGCGAGCTGGGTGTAGATGGTGAGCGCGCCGAAGAACCCGCATGCGATGGTTTTGGGCCAGCTCGGTTTGCGCCGTACCTGCCACAGCAGCATCAAGTGCGTCAGCGCGATCGCCGCGAACATGGGATACATCCGCGCGCGGCGCGAGAGCAGTGTGATCACTGGATTGAAGGCCCATAGCACGCATGCTGATGCGGCAATCGAATCGTTGAACATCGAGCGCGCGAGGGTGAAGAGGATCGCCAGCGTGGCGATGGCGCAGATTGCCGAAAGCATCCGCAGGCTGGTCTCGCCGAGTCCGAACACGCCGGTGAAATAGTGTAACAGGATGTAGTAGAAGACCTGCTTGCCGGGATCGAGCGGTACCGGGATGTGGATGATCGACCACGCGGACGGCATCGCTGCCGCCCACGCGCTGTAGGCTTCGCTCGCGCCGAGAGAGGCCGCACCGAGGCGATAGAAATAGAGCGCCGCGGCGGCGGCCATCGTCAGTGCGAAGACCGTCGTCGGCTCCAGTTCGAATGCGCTGCGCGAGTCCGCCGGAGAGTTCGTGGAGTTTGCGGACTTGTCGATCGATGCCGCCGCCTTTGCCTGCCCGCCCATTGAGATCGTTTGCCCCGTCGCATTTATAGCGGAAAAGCGTGCGCCAATCTTCACCGCGCTCCGGCGTCGGCTCCGCGCTTGACTGATCGCCTTCCGACTGGCGAAGTGCTGTCAAACCATGTCTGAATTCCTGGAAGCGGTTCCCGAGTTGCAGGGGCAAGCGGGAGCCGAGATCAACCTGCCTCCGGTCGAGGGCATGCGCGCCGAGGTGTGGACGCTCGCATGGCCGGTAATTTTGTCGTTCGCGCTCGATTCGATTCTCGGCCTCGCCGCGATGCTCATGGTTGGGAGGCTCGGTGCGGAAGCCGTTGGCGCAGTTGGACTTGCGACGCAGATCCTCGGTGCGGTGCGCGCCGGAATCGCGGCGGTCGGCACCGGCACCATCGCGCTGGTCGCGCGCTACATCGGGGCGCAGGATCGCGACAACGCGGAGGAAGTGCTCAAGCAGTCGGTGGTATGGGGAGTCGTCGTATCGACGGCGATCGCGATTCCGGTGATCGTATTCGCGCATCCGCTGATGTCGCTGTTCCAGGTGCGCGGTCCGATGGAAGAGATGGCGACCCGCTACCTACAAATTGTCATGATTTCCGAGCCGTTCACGGGCGTCTTCCTGCAATGCGCGTCGGGACTGCGCGGCGCCGGCGACACGCGCACGCCGCTCTGGATCGGCGGCATTGTCGACGTGATCGCGATCATTCTCAACTACGTTTTGATTTTCGGAAAATTCGGGCTCCCGAATCTCGGCGTCGATGGCTCCGCGATCGCGACGCTGATCGCTTACGTACTCGGCGGCGTGATCTTCTTTTGGGCCCTCTCGTTCGATGGGATGGTGCTGAACTTTCACTGGACCCGGCTGTGGCCGGACCTCGGACTCGGCAAGCGCATCCTCAACATTGGATATCCGGCCGCGATCGAGCAACTGGTGATTCAGTTCGGCTTCGTCGCGTATGTCGCGTTCATCGCCAGCTACGGCGACAAGGAAGTCGCCGCGTACTTCATCGGAGTGCGAATCCTCGCGCTCTCATTCCTGCCGGGATTCGGATTTTCCAATGCCGCGGCCACGATGGTGGGGCAGGGGCTTGGCGCGGGCGATCCCGATTACGCGCACAAGGCGGGATGGGTATCGACTACGATGGCGGTGGTGCTGATGAGCGCGATGGGCGGAGTGATTTTCGTTTTCGCGCGCCAGATCGCGGCGCTCTTCATCGACGATCCCGAGGTCATCAAGTACGCGATCGGATTTATGCAGGCGCTGGGCGCGGCGCAACCGCTGATGGCAGTCGACTGGACGCTCACCGGGGGCCTGCGCGGCGCCGGCGATTCGCGCTTCCCGCTCTTCGCTTCGCTGGCGGGCTTTTACGGATTGCGCCTCTTCCTCACGATTGTGGTCTGGTACCTCCACGGACCGATCTTCTGGATCTGGTGGTCAATCCTCGCGGATTACGTCATCAGAGCCGCCCTTAAGGCGTGGCGCTTCCATCAGGGCGGGTGGAAAACCATCGAGGTCTGAGTCGCAACCGGCGCGCCTTGTGGACTGATCGCGCGTCCGCTCGCTTTACCAACTCGCCGCCGCGCGCAATCCTATCAGAGCGTTGAGAACTGCCACATCACGAACAGCAGCAGAATTCGTTCACGCCCCAAGTCCGAAAGCTGGCTGCGTTCCGTAAACTTCTCTCCCTACTGAGAGAGACAAGAGTGAAGGCCGATGCCGGCACGAAATGACTGAGCACGAAAACGTCGAGGAATTGATCGAGGGGACACTCGATCATGTCCTCTATGTCAACGAGGCGAGCGGCTACTCGGTCGCGGTCATCGAATGCGACGCCGCGGGCGGGCTGCGCAAGCGCGTCACGGTGGTAGGCGAACTCGGCACGGTCGAAATCGGCGCCGGTATTCGTGCGCGCGGCCGCACCGAAAAGCATCCGCGCTATGGCGAGCAGTTCCGGGTGCTCGATTACGAAACCATCCGGCCCGCCGGTGTCGCCGCTATCGAGCGCTACCTCGCGTCGGAGATAAAAGGTGTTGGTCCCGCGCTGGCGCGCCGTATCGTCGAGCATTTCGGCGACGAGCTCCCCGAGATCCTCAACGACACGCCCGAACGGATGCGCGAGGTGCGCGGCCTGGGAACCGTCGTCGCGATTCGAATCGCAACCGCGTGGCGCGATTCGTCGGGGCTGCGCGAGCTGACGGTTTTTCTGCGTGGCCACGGAATCGGTGCGGCGCATGCGCGCCGGATTCACAAATTCTACGGCAAGGATGCGCTCGCGGTGGTGAAGCAGGATCCTTATGTCCTCGCGCGCACCATCTATGGAATCGGATTTCGCACCGCCGATGCGATCGCGGAAAAGCTCGCGATTCCGCGCAACTCGATTCAGCGCGCCCGCGCGGCGATCGTCTTCCTTTTGGAACGGATGGCTGACGATGGTCACGTCTACGCGCCGCTCGACTATCTCGAGCAACAGTTCGAGAGCGGGCTCGAGATGGATGTCGACCTCGCGTCGCGCGCGCTCGAGGAATTGCAGAAGAGTGGGGAGGTGGTCGCGGAACCCGCCGGCGAGCATACCGCGGTGTATCTCAAGCGCCTCTACGATGCGGAGGTGACGGTCGCCGAAAAGATTCATCAGCTCACCCAGGGCCGGCCGATCGCGAAATCGGTGATTGAGCGCGCGACTGCGGCGGCCGAACGTGTGGTCCAGATCACCCTGTCGGCTGAGCAGCGCAGCGCGCTTCGATGCGCGTTGCAAAGCAAGGTGACGGTTATCACCGGCGGTCCCGGCACCGGCAAGACCACGCTGCTCAAATCAGTGATTGCGGCATTGGCGGATGCGGGGCTGAAGCCGATGCTCGCGGCGCCGACCGGCCGCGCTGCACGGCGGCTCCAGGAAGCGACCGGCCGCGACGCGAAAACTATCCATCGGCTGCTGGAGTACACGCCCGAGACGCTGGGCTTTCTGCGCAACGCACAGTTTCCGATTCGCACCAACTACCTGATCATCGATGAAGCCTCGATGATGGACGTCGAACTCGCCGCGGCGCTGGTTAGCGCGCTGATGCCCGATTGCGCGCTGCTACTAGTGGGCGATCGCGATCAGCTTCCATCTGTTGGCCCCGGGAGCGTGCTCAAAGATGTGATCGCGTCGGGCCTGGTGCCGGTGGTCGAGCTGCGCGAGGTTTATCGGCAGGCGCGCGAGAGCACGATCGTTTCGAACGCGCATCGCCTGAACCACGGCGAATTTCCCGATGTCAGCAACCGTCCCGATGGCGATTTCTTTTTCTTCGAGCGCAACTCGCCCGACGATGTCGTGCAAACCATCAAGCAGCTGGTGCAGCAGCGGCTGGTCGGCAAGTTCGGCATCAACGATCCTCGCGAAGTGCAAGTGCTGACGCCGATGAATCGCGGGCCACTGGGGACGCATCTCCTGAATCAGGAGCTGCAGGCGCTGCTGAATCCGTCGGGGCGCGAGATTCGCGCCGGCGATCGCGTCTTTCGGGAGGGTGACCGCGTTATCCAGCTCCGCAACGATTACGACAAACTGGTTTTCAACGGATCGATCGGGCGCGTGCTGACGGTCGATTCCGCCAAGGGCAAGATGAGCGTCGCTTTTGAGGAAGCGCAGGCGGAATACGACCTGTCCGATATGGATGAAATCGCGCTCGCCTATGCGATCTCGGTGCACAAAAGCCAGGGCAGTCAGTACCCGGCGATCGTGATGCCGATTCATCCGACTCACTACCTGATGCTGCGGCGCAATCTTCTCTACACCGCGATGACGCGCGCCGAGCGGGTATGCGTGCTGGTCGGGACACGAAGCGCGTTGCAGCAGGCGGTGCGCAACGCCGAGGAGCGGAAACGATTCAGCCACCTCGCGGAGCGGCTACACATCGATTGACGATTAGACTGACAAGGTCGGATGCAGCAATCTGCCGATGCCGCCGAAGAGCAGACTCATCGCGACCAGAACCACGGCGATCGCTACCACGATGAGCACTATGGATCCGAAGGCGCGCCAGGCAGAGAACCGATGCACCTCGCCGATGGATTTGAGCATCACTACGAAGCCCCATAACACTAGCGCGGCATGAAGTAGCAGTACGCCGGTTCCGGAACCGGAACGCTCGGCGTCGCCGCCAAGCATCGGGCCGTCAGTGCCGAGCAGAATCGCGAGGATGCCGATGCTTACTGCGACGATGACGGGAACTCGCGACCATGCGAGCGCGGCGCGCACCTCGGCATAGCTGCCTCGGCCACCGAGCGCGGCGCCCGCCCACTTCAGCAACGCGCCATTTACGTAGAGTTCCACTACTCCGAGGATTGCGCCGACGATGACCGCGATCACCACCAGCATCGGGAATGCGGCGGCGGTGGAGGGATTGGACCAGCGGCGCTCGAGCCATATCAACGCGCCGGAGAGAATCGCGAGGAAGGTCACCTGGTAGCGCACGTCGGTTTCGACGATGCGGCGAATCGTCGCACGCGGTCTGGTCCAGATGGTTGCCCACGGATGTCCGATTACTTCCGCGCCCGACCTCATTTGAGACTCCTCTCGTTAGTGCGACAGCCCCATGTTTGAAGGGCTCAACCCGCCGGATAAATTATGCCCGATCAGACGCGGCGGCTCACTTCGGTTCGCACGTCATCGAGACAGTGAGCGGCGACTGAATCGATCGACCTTAAATCAGGGCGGTGAGGCATTCGCGAGACGCGGACGCCTCGCCCCGTCATCTCAGGATTTCTTCGACACTTTCTTCCGGCCGGGACGTTTCGATTCCGCGGGTGGCCGGCGGCGCTTGCCGCGCGCCGGTGCGAGCTTGCGCAGCGCATCCATGATCGATTCGACTTCACTCGCGACCGCGTCAGGATCGTGTCCACTTGCTTCGACCGTTTTGTTTACTTCGGCCAGGGTCTTGGCGTAGTCATTTTTGAAGCGACGATTGATCTCCTTCCACTGAATGCCGGCGAGCGCATCTATCACGTTGGCAGGTGGACGATAGAGCCCCCGGATCAGCAACACCGCGATCGCCGGATAGCCGAGATAACCCTGCCAGTACGAAGCGCTATCGTTGGAGGACATCTCGCGCCCATCGTCGGCGATTTCGACTTCGTAAGTCTTGTCGCCCTCGGACGATTCCACCAGCGCGTGGTGCTCATCCTCCAAACGCACCCGTCCATCGCCGATCGCGCCGAGCGCTTCATAGATCTTGATCGGTGGCGGCATCTTCCACGCTTCAGGCATGGATTGGTCTATCGCGCATTCGGGCGCGGCGGGCAAGATTGCCTTGACCGTTCGACCCGAGCATCACTAACATCCGCCAACATTTCCAAGGCAGGTTTTTCACATGCAAAAAGAGCCGATCGGCAAACTCGACCACATCGGGATCGCGGTCAATAGTCTCATCGAGGCGCGCAAGTTCTGGGAAGGCGTGATGGGTGCGAAGTTCATGTACGATGCGGAAAATCCTCGCGCGGGGTACAAGCTGGTCGAGCTCGATCTGAATGGGGTGACGGTGGAGCTGCTCGAGCCGCTCGGCGCCGACTCGTTCCTGCACAAGTACCTGGAGAAGAGAGGCGAAGGGATGCATCATCTGACCTTCGCACTACCGGATGTAAAAAAAGCCGCCTCCGAGCTCAAGCAGGACGGTGTGCGCGTGGTGGATGAGATCGAGTACTCGCCGACCTCCTACGAATGCTTCATCTCACCGCGTTCCAGTCACGGGGTGCTGATCCAGCTTGGATCCGGATATCCAACGCTCTCCAACGATGCCGCGTGGTTTGCGAAGAAGTAGATCTCCATCGCGCGTGAGGTCAGTCTTCGGAGACCGCCTGGCGGATCGCATTGAGAACAAACAGCAGGTTGCGCGGCGCGGCCACTCTGCCCAGCAGCGAGACCTCGCGAAGGATCTTGAGTTCCGCCGGCGTAATGGAGTGCTTCGCCAGCACCGCGCGATTGCTGGAGAATTGCCGCCACGCGAGGTCGGAGTCTCGAGGCGAGGGTTTCGGAGGCGTCGCGATCAGGTAGCGGGCCTCGGGATAGGTCATCAGCATCAGCTTCTGCTTGTCAAGTCCCAGGGTGTCGGCGAGGCGCCGAACCAGCGCGAGCGAAGGTCTGCGCATACCACCCTCGATGTACGCGACGTGGCTGGCCTTAACCCCTAACTTGCGCGCGAGTTCCCGCTGAGTGAGCCGGAAGGACTCGCGCTGGCGCCGGATGAGGAGACCTGGTTCATTCTTTTTCTTCATACCCGGTACTCTGCGAGGATAATGTCCGCGCTTAGCTCCTCGACCACCGCGAGATGCGAAATGTCGTCCGCATCGAAAAGGAGGCTGAGCGCGCTGCCCGACACCTTCATCCTGGCGAGAATTCCGTCCACTAGTTTTGTGACCTCTGACACATCCGGCATGGATGTTCCAGCGCGAGTCATTTCGATCGTTCGACTGCGTCAATCTAGGTGGGGGTCGCCGCAACTTCAAGCCGGCACGAATGTCGGTCAAGATTAAATCGCGGGAAACATAGCGCGACCGGGGCCTTGGTAAGGTGCGATTGCCCTTGCTGGCGCGCAGGGAAATCGTTCAGGCGAGGATGTTTACCAGCGGGATTTTTCCGAGGCCCGACGCCAACGAAACGAGCGCCTGCTCCTGCAGCAGCAATTGCTGCTGATCGAGGGCGGCCTTCGCAACGTCAACGTCAGTGAGATTTGAGATGGAGGCCTGCAGCGTGGTGCTTTCCGTGTTGGCATTCGAGAGAAAAGCCTGCAGCGCGTTCTCGTTGACTCCAATATTTCCGCGCGCGGTGGCCACGCTCTGAATGCCGGCCTGAAGCTGCGAGAGCGTGGCGGCGGTGGCGACTTTGTTTCCGGTTTGGAGCGCGTTCTGTAGCGATGTGAGCGTGCCGATCACGCCACTGGCCGCGTCGCCGAGGATCGCCTTTCCATCGAAGGTGGTCTGAACTCTGGTGTTATCGCTGAAGGTCGCGAAGTTGATGCCGGAGTCGCCCGCGTAGTTGCCGCTCGCATCGTACGGCGCGGTGTTGGTCTGGCTGCCGGAGAACATGTATGCCCCGGCGTACTTGGTGTTAGCGGAGCCGATGACCTGATCCAGGATTGATTGGACTTGGCCGGCCAGGGTCGTCATCTCGGCCGCGCTGAGGCTGCCATCCGCACCTTGGGTTGCGATCGAGATCGCCGAGTTCAACCAGTTGCCGACATTCGAAAGCGCATTGTCGGCCGTGTTGAGCAAGCCCTGAACCTGCTGTCCGGTGTTGATATCGGTTGCGACGGCGGAGAGGCGGGAGCTGAGGAGCTGAGCCTGACCATAGTTGACAATATCGTCTGACGGTACAATAACCCGCTTCCCCGAGGCCAAGGATTGCTGCACCCCCTGGATGCGCGAGGTGGCCGTGTCGAGGGCGGACGCCATCGAGTTGAACAGTGACAGGTCCGAGATCGCCATACTTCGCCCTTTATTCGCCTAAGTCATGTGCTGCATGAGAAACGTGATGTTGTCGTTGGCCGCCTGCACCGCCCGCCCCGACGCTTGCAGGAGGTTCTGAAACTGCAGCAGCTTGGTGAGTTGCTCATTTAGCGATACCCCGGTGATCGCGCTCTTCATTTGAGTCAGCGATTGCAGGGTGTTGGCGGCCCGCTTTTGTCCGTCGGAGGCGTTCTGAACCAGGGTGCCGAAGCCGGTCGCGATTTGCGTGAAGACCTGCTGCGGCGTGCTGTTCGGATACCCGGGGAAGAGATTCGGATTGTTCGCCAATGCCGCCATCGCCACCGCGTTCGAACCGTCACCGGGCACGCCCGCCGCAGTCGATGAGGCCGGGAGGTTTTGCGCCGTCAATGCGGGATTGATCGCGATCGAGCCGCCGGCCGCGGGAATCGTGAACAACGCATTTCCCGTCGTTCCATCCACTCCCCATCCGGTGACGCTCAGATTGTTGAGTTCGCTTGCCGCCGTGCGTGCGAAGTTGTCCACCTGCGTTTGCAGGTTCAGCGTGCTCTGCGCTCCGGCCATGATGCCGCCCAACTGTCCGCCGACCTGGCTGAGGCTCAAGGGCAGAGTGCCCTGCGCCAGCGAAACCGTGAGCCCGATCGCGGCTCCCGAACCGGTGGTCGACAGCTTCAAGGCCGAGGATCCCGACACCAGCGGCACCCCGCCCACCGTCACGTTGCCCTTGGCGTCGGCGGTGGCGCCGATCAGGCTCGCGAGCTGATTGATGGCGGCGTCGCGCTGATCGAGGAGTGGAGCGGCGCCTCCACCGGCGGCTTGGGCGGCGGTGATCTCGCCGTTGAGTTGGGCGATTTGCGTGGACGCCGCGTTTATCTGTGCAACCACCGGGCTGACGCTGTCGAGCTGAGTGAGCGCGGTGGAGTAGAGACTGGAGGATACGTTCTGATCGGTTAGGGCAAACCGGTTGAGCGCGGTGATCGCCGACATGCGCGTGGTCGCATCCTGCGGCTGGGCCGACAGGGCGGTGAACGCGTTGAAGACGTTTTGCAGCGCCGATCCCAAATCGCCCGACGATGGCGCCAGGATCTGCTGCGCGACCCCGGTCACTTGCGCGAACGATTGGTCGTAGCTCTGGAGGTTCTGAGTGCCGTTAATCTGGCTGGTGAGCAATGGCGATTCGGCGCGTACGGTCTGCAGGACCGCGACACCACTGCCGGCGCCGTTAGCGCCCATAGTCGTTTCGAAGCCGAGTGACTCGACCGAATAGTTGGGATTGGAGGCGTTGGCGATGTTCGATTCGACCACCGCCATCGCATTTTCGGCTGCCGCGATGCCGCTCA
>JBGPMZ010000028.1:0-10808 GCA_041487255.1 Binataceae bacterium (SeqCode)
AGCGTATCTCTTGAGGATCAGGACCACCGGCGAGGCCGCACACGACTATGCGATGCAGGTCGATCAAGCCGACTGTCGAAAGCTTCTCAACAAAGCGTCGCAGGACATTCAGCACAGTATCGACGAAGGACGACACGAGAACTTGAAAGAACCGACACCTGCGCTCGATCTCACATGCGTTCCAGAGAACGATCCAAGTGTGCCTGTTATGTGGAGGCATCCACTCGAACTCCGGGGAAGTGGCAAGGTTACGAGGTGTACTACTACCAGGAGCCTGCACCTCAAACTCTCGCCAGCGCTTTTGTCTTGGCTCCCCCAACGAAATCGACCGCTACCTCGGCGAACCGGAAATCGCCGACATTTTCGTCGATCAGAAGACATGCGACGCACAGCTCGCGATCAACAAAGACTCTTGGAATAGCACTCGGGACTTTAAACGCGACGCAGATCATGACCCAAAACTTAGAGCGACAATTCCGAATTTAGATGAGATGGTTAAAGAAGACGAACGGAACGCTTTTGGTGCCTGCATTCCGATCGCGAACGCGATGCCACTAGTAAATAGGTACTGCAAAGGACTGCCGCTGAAGCTTACCGTGAGTGTGGGAAGAGGGATTTATTTCTGCGATTGGGGGATCGTGAAGCCGGCCGGAGCCGCCCTGGACTAAGGCAGAAGCGTGCGGGTCCACGAACGCTGTCGCCTGCCGGCGCAAAAGCAGCTGGACCGCCTGTCGCGGGTCCGATCCCTGACCACGCACCAGTGAAATCAGCGGTTCTCTACGCTCCCGATGGCGCCGCCGGTTTCGAGCCAACGGCGGCACTCAGGAGTTAGCTCGCGCTTCGCCGCGGCATCGTAGAGCGCCAGTTCGTCCTTGCTTAGGATGTCGTGCCAGCGGCCATTGGTGCCCTTGTTGAAGAAAGTCTTCGCACCGCCCTCCCACATTGCATCATATCTCGGCTCGGATGTTTCAGCGGTCGCACGCATCGCCGCGAGGGTGCAGTTGCCGAGGATCTTCGGCCAAGCGGCTTTAGGGACATCGATCGCGAGAAATTCTGCGATACGGCGCGCTTCGCCTTCGAGGTCTGCAAGCAGGTCCGCGTAGTGGATTAAGAGAATGTTAGGCAAATGGCGATAGTCCCACCACGATTGGACGTTGTGCAAATTCGACCACCACGGCCAGCCTTCGGCTTCCCATTCGAACCAGCCGCGCGTTATCCATGCGCGCCAGACTTCGTGAATGTCGTCGGGGCAACGCGGGAGCTCGGGACCGCTTCTACCAATCGTGGTGTTTATGAGCGTCATGCTGAAATCAGAAAGACTCCGATAGTGGTTCCAATACGACATGAAAACATCGCGGGCATCGCGCGCGACGTAGATGTACTTGAGATGGGAGTGGAAAGGCAGGCCATCAAGCGGCAGGTGAGTCTTGATGAAGCGCCGGTTCTTCTGTTGCGCAAGTCCGCTCAGGACCAGTTCGAGCGGAACGATCCGGAAATCAAGCCATGGCGACATATCGCCCAATGGCCCTGGAAGCGGCTCGCCGGAAAAAACCAGACTCGAAACGATGCCCTGCATCCAGGTGGTGCCGGCCTTGTACGAAGTGGCGATGATGATGTCGTCGGGGCGCAACTCGAGGAAGTTCCAGCGCAGCGCGTCGAAGGCCCAGTTCTGATAGAGATGCTCGACTACCGGCTCTTCAAGCTCGCGGTCGGCCTTTGCCACCATAAATGACTCCCTCACCACCGTCTCGAACTTCGTGCGGACATCAACGTGCAGATCACCCCTTCACAGGGTGTTGAGAAAAGCCCACGAAACCGGCTTTGCGCAAATGCTCTCAACACCCTGGGTCCGAAAACTGGCTGCTTTCCTTCATCTTCTCTCCCTATTGCTATTGGGAGAGACAAGAGTGAGGGCGCAGGCAGTTGAAAGTGTTTTCAACAGCCTGGTCAACGGATCGAGGCGTGGCCGCCGGGATTCCTTACATGGGGCGAACCCTCTTCCTGCGGCACGGGATTGTTTTCCATGATTGGCATTCGCAGCGATTCCAGGAACCTTACGATGGCGAGCTGGTCCGCGTCGGGAAGCGCCTCGAACGCCTGCTCGACTGCGGCTGCTTCGCCGCCGTGGAAGCCTATCGCTTCGTAGATCGTATCGACGTCGTTGCGATGACCCCACGGGCCGGAGTTACCAGTATCCCACAGCTTGGCGGTCAGGAACTGATAGTACGGCGGACGATCGATGACGCCGGCTGTACCCGGACCGGTCTTGTCAGTCGCGAGCGTCTGCAGCCGCGGCGGATCGTCACAGTAATGATTGGTGACAGGATCGTAGTCCTTTGACGGATCGCAGATGGTATGCCGCTTCAGGTCGGTAAAAGCGTGCACGAGGTTATCCTCGATGCCGCTTTTTTTCTTGAGGTCGAAGCAGAACGATTGCGTGGTATCGCGAAAGTCGCCGTCGTTGTTGCGCGGATTGGGTTCGCAATAGATCGTGCTATTCAACCGCAACGATGGCATATGGCAAGTCGCGCATCCTACTTGCGAAAATACCTGCTCCCCATGTTCCGCGATTCTTCTTTCCTCGCGGCTCAGCTCGGCACGGCGCGGAACCGGCAGGGCGGCCTGGAAAATCATCACTGCCGTGAGATCCCCAACTGTCAGTTCGTGGATGACGCTATCCTGATCCGGATCGTTGGTGCTGAGATCCTGCTCCAGCGCCTCATCCGGCTGCATCCCGAGATGACGATTGAATGCGGTCAGAGAGAAATGCCGGATCGATTTGTTCTGACCCTTGCGGCCCATCGGGCGAATCACCAGATCGGGGCTGACGCCCTGCACCTGGCTGCTATCCACCGTGCCATTGGAGTGAGCCGTCAGCTGACCAAACTGGACACCCTTGGTGACGAGTTGGACCGCTACATCATGTCCCGCGGATTGCGCCTGACTGATGGCGCTCGCCCGCTGGTTTTGGAGCTCATCGCTCATCTCGCGGCCGACTAGCTCGATCGCGCCCGCGCCAAAAAGCCCTAGCGACCCGCGATCGGTGAAGAGGTTGAAGAAGCCGGTGGTTGTGGTGCTGCGCAGGAAGGGTCTGCAGTCCCTCGCCGTATCGGCGAGGGGAAAGATGGTTCCGCTCAGGAACATCGGCGCGACGGGATCGCAGTCCTCGGCGGGACTGAACAGATTGGCGCGAAAACTTCCCGCGCCACCTGTCTCGGGCTCGTTGTGACATGATGCGCACGAACTCGAATCCGGGCCCGAGGCGCTGGTGAAGCGAGGGGCGGTAAACCCGTTCAGCGAACGGGGATTTCCGATTCCGTGCGCACCCGCGGCGCCGGTTCTGCCGGGCCGTCCGGCGCCATCGCACTTGTTGAAGTTGGTAGTGAATACCTTGCGGCCGAAATTGAAGATCTGCGCAAAGGAATACTTTCCGGCCGCGATATCCGCCTGACTAAGGTGAGTGCTAAACGCCGGTGTATCGTTGAAGCCGGGCGGGCAACTATTGGTTTGAGCGCCTGCCCGCGACGCCGTCATCACGAGCAGCGCTAACGCCAACGCCGGCGTCCACTTCGTCACGCTCGAATTTTCCCGACCGCCGCTGACCGCGCGGGCTACGTTGCGACAATCACCTTGTAAGTCTGTTTCCAGCCTATGGGCTGTATGTCCGAACGCCTCCCCCGACAATTTTGCTCCTCCCGCTTGTTGTGTGTTTTCGATTGAGCGCGCGCCTAACTCGCGGCAGCCAACTTCCCGCGATCACTTCGGTGCACTTGCTATAGACCATCAACCGACTATCTCGTAAGCCATTTCGGATTACTCAGCGAAAGGGCGTCGTGCAGCGATTGCTTGATGTGCTTGCGCAAGCGCTGATCGTCGAGGCTGACATCACCCTTGCGAATCCGTTCCGAGAGCTCGCGGCTCAGGACTTCGAGATCGCCGTCGTGGCCGAGCATCGCGACCAGCCTCTCGTGCTCGGCCTTGGCCTGGGTTTCCCGCAGTTCAAGTTCCCTACGAACGGTATTCAGCACATTGATCGTGACGCGAGTCTTGAATCGGTGATAGCCCTCGAGCGTCGGCATCAACTCGTCTTCCATATATTTGGTCGCGGTCGTAAGAAGAGTTTTGATATCGGGAAAACTCTGCGGCATCACCAGTACCTGTTCAAATGATCCAAATGTCAGTCACGGCCCTCGATGAGACTGAAGTAGTCCCATAGGGGCTCCTCGATGCGCCGGCCGATGGCGCTTCGTTCGACGTTCCCCTCTTCGACGCCGCGGGTCCCGAGCCGCAAGCATCCGATGGCCCACTTCACGCTGCCCCACGCCTCCCACCATCGCACGTGCTTCGGATCGACGCTGAATCCGCTGGCCTTCTCATAGCTCGCGAACAACTCCTCGCGCGTCCCGAATCCCCCCACCGGCTTGCGACCGCCGAAGCGCCACGTCTTCACGCATACCCACGCGAGATCTTCCATCGGGTCGCCGCTGTGCGCAACCTCCCAATCGAGAACCAGGCGGATGCCCTCCTCGCCGACGATAAAATTTCCGTGGCGAAAATCGCCGTGCACAACCGTGTGGCGCGCGCTCTTGGGCGCATTCTCGGCCGCCCACTTAAGGCCGAATTCCAGCGCCGGCAGACGGAAGCCCTGAAAGTCCATGATCTTGTAGTAGGCCGCGACCATTTCGGCGGCGTCCTGGCGTCCGAGGAACGAGACTTTCCCGAGATCAATGTTGTGGATGTCCGCCAGAATTTTCCCGCATTGCTCCGTCATCAGCGAGCGCGCCTTCGCGAATTGATCCTCGCGAAGGATCTTGGTCGCCAGCGTCTCCCCTTCGACGAACTCGGTGACGTAGCCGGGACCGAGCCCATCCGCATCGTCGAGGATCGCACGTACCTTGGGCGCCGGTACGCCGGCCGCGACCGCGACGATCATCAGGCGTGCATCCTCGTCTGCGGTCACGCGCGGCATAACGCCTTCGAGAGGATTCGGCTCCTCGCTCACGGGCGTGCTGGATATCTGCAGAATCATGTGCAGCCGCGCCGCACCCACATCCGCCTCGAACGACCAGGTGGTCTTGTTAGCGCCGCCGGTCAGTTGCTGAAGCTTGTGGATGGTGCCGGGCGCACCGACATGCCTTGCGACCGCGTTCTTCAGGCGCGCCACGAAATCATCGCTATTCATGAAGCTGCCCAGCCCGCCTTACTCCTCAGATTTGCCGCGGCTGCTGGTGAAGCCGAACATGATTTGCGCCACGCGCCGCATCTGGATCTCCTCGGATCCTTCGGTGATGCGATAGCGGCGATGGTGCCGGAAGATGTGCTCGAACGGTTTGTGGCGCGAGTACCTGATGGCGCCGTGAACCTGCATCGCGCGGTCAGCGGCGTTGCACACCAGCCGATTCGCGCGGTAGTTGCACATCGCGACTTTGTCGGAAAGACGCCGCGCCACCTCGGGCTTCGGCATCTGATCCATCTCCCACGCGGTCTTGTGAATCAGCTCGCGGAGCATGGCACACTCAGTATGCAACTCGACGAGCGGCCATTGGATCGCCTGATTGACCGCCAGGGGCTTGCCAAAAGGTTTACGCTCCTTGGCGTACTTCACGCTCTCGTTGACGCAGAACTGCGCGGCGCCCAGCGACGAAGCCGCCTGCCGGATACGATTCTCATGCACGAAGTGTTGCGCGACCGCGAGGCCGTTCTCGGGATCGCCAAGGATCGCATCCGGCTCGGCGGGAATCCGGACATCGATCGACACGCGCGGATGGTCGGTCGGCATGTTGAAGGTCCACATGTATTCTTCGATTTTGAAACCTTCATTCTTGGTCGGCACGATGAAGCATGTGATCCCGCGTGGGCTGCCGTCTTTGCCGCTAGTACGGGTGAAAACGAAATCATGCGTCGCGACGTGGAGGCCCGTATTCCACATTTTGGCGCCGGTGATATGCCACTGGTCGCCTTCGCGCACGCCGCGCGTTTCCATCCAGGTGGCGTCGGAGCCGTGATTGGGCTCGGTGAGGCCGAACGCGACACGTATCGAGCCATCGAGAATTTTCGGGATGAATTCCTTCTTCTGCTTTTCGGAACCGAAGTCGCGGAACATCAGTACGGTCGGGAGATTGCCAACGATCGAAGCTTCGTTTTGCAGGTCATTATGGAGCCCGAGGCCCTTGGCGGCGAGATACTCGCGGATGATCGCCATCGCGAGGTTGGTGCCGTCCTTGCCGCCGTACTCCTTCGGCAGCGCGTAGCGATAATGCCCGGCCTTGTCGGCGAGCTTGCGCATCTGGCCCAGCAGCGCTTCCCATTCATGGCGCGGGAGGCCCTGGTTTTCGAAATCTGTGCGCGCCCATTCGCGGCGATGGTCGAAAAATCGGATATTGTCGTTCTCGCGCTCGAGCGGCTTGATCTCCTTTTCGATAAAGTCGTCGAGCTCTTCGAGGTAGCTGGTAACATCTTTCGGAATCGTGAAGTCCACGGCTTTTCTCCTCTCGCGTTTGGCCTGCAAACGAACGGGCGATTATGCCACTTCGCGGGCAATCCGTCGAACATTTATAGTTTTCCCTCGACTCCGCCTCGCTCCGCCTCGGGTACGGCTGCGCCGTGGCGCTTCGCGCCCCCTTCGGGTCTCGCTCGGAGTCAGTTGTAATCTCCGGATTTTCCCTCGACTCCGCTTCGCCCTACCAGACTCGCTTCTTCCTTTTTCCCTCTCCCCATAGAGAGGGTGGCGCACCGCCCCAGGTGAGGTCGGGTACCGCCGCGCCGTCGCGCTATGCGCCCCCTGCGGGCCTCGCTCGACCTTGATGCTAATCTCGCGGCATGCCGCTACGCGACATCATCAAGCCCAATCCGCGCATTCTGTTCGTGGGAATTAATCCGAGCCTCCGATCGGAGCAAGTCGGCCATCACTTCGCCAGCCCGACAAATCCATTCTGGCGCCTCTTGTATGAGGCGAAGCTGATTCCGCTTCCACTGACCTGCGACGACGATAAGCGCCTCGTCGAATTCGGCATGGCGATGACCAACCTCTGTGCGCGCGCCTCGCGCGCGGCGGCCGAACTCACGCGCGAGGAGGTCGTCGCGGGCAAGCGCATCCTGGCGAAGAAGATTCAGCGCATCGGTCCCGAGGTCGTCGCATTCGTCGGATTGAGCATTTATCGCGATTTCTTCGGCAAGACCGCGAGTCCCGGCGCTGGCGCTAAAGGTGAAATGATTTCCGGCGCGCGAGTATTCGTGCTGCCCAATCCGAGCGGGCTGAACGCGAGTTTCCCGGGCTTCAAGCACAAGCTGATCTGGTTCGAGAAGCTGCGCGAGTTCATCGACGCGCCTTTGCTGTCGTCCACCTAGCAGTCAGCCAAATGGCCTGATATGATCGGCCAAGAGGCCAACATGGAAACGTCTATGATTGCTGAGGTTCTCGGCGGACGGAAAGTGCTCGGCAAGACCGTAAAGAAGCCGGATGACCTGGCACAGATGGTCCGCGAGGGCCTCCCCGCGAGTTCGGTGACGGCGCTGGCTGAGAAGCTCACGGTGAGCAACGCAAGCCTGTCGCGTCAGCTTGGCATTCCCCAGCGCACGATGACTCGCCGCCTCAGCCAGCGGTCTCGGCTGACGGCCGCTGAATCAGACAGGACGGTCCGGCTGGCGCGCGTTTTTGCGAACGCCGTTGAAATGATCGGCGACGAACAAAAAGCCGTTAAATGGCTCGGTACTCCCAACCGCGCGCTCGGCGGCAGACGGCCTCTGGATCAGCTCGATACCGACGTCGGCGCTCGCGGAGTTGAGGATCTGCTAGGGCGCATCGCATATGGCGTCTATAGCTAGGTGAAGTTTTGGCGGATATGCCGACTTCGCTACGCTGAGGCGGCTGCGACCGGCGAAGGTGCTCGTCTCTACGGCGGTCGGTGGAACAGCCGTGGAGTGCGCACCGTCTATGCTTCGACCTCTCTCGCGCTAGCCGCGATTGAGACCTTTGTGAACCTGGAGCCCAATCTCCAGCCCGATGACCTCGTTTCAATCGAGGGCGAGATCCCCGACGATCTTGAAATCGGGCGACTCGACCCAAAGACTCTGCCGCGCAATTGGCTTAAGACGCGCGATGAGTCTCTGCGCCACTTCGGCGATGAATGGATTCGTGCTGGAGAGACGGTGGCGCTACTGGTGCCATCGGCGCCCATTCGCGGCGAATGGAATGTGCTGTTGAACCCAGCTCACGATGACTTTCAGAAAGTCAAATTTGACAAGCCGGTACCGTTCGAGTTCGACGCGCGAATGTTTCATTAAACGGTTTCACCATTCGCCCTAGCTTATTTCCTTCTCCCCTAAATTGAAGGGAAGGGGCCAAGGGTTAAGCCTGCGGAGACCACCTTGGTGCGCCCCACGGACCTATAGAGGCGGCCCTCTTCCCGCGAAGGCGGCTTCCTTTTTTGTCATCCTGAGCGAAGGCCTGGCCGCACGCGAAGGATCTCGGAAGAGGTACGCGATCGAACATCGCTTCAGCATTCGAGCACCACTCCAACGGCGTGGCTCGAATGCTCGAACAGTCTGACGGTGTGGCTTCGACGGTCGAGATTCTTCGGCTGCGCTCCGCTCACCGCAGAATGACAACGCGGGCGCTTTATTCTGTAGAAGGGCTGCCGCGCCTCTCCGCAGCGAGGTTCCGTAAGCGTTAGGGGTTAGCTCTCTAACCGCGCGTGAAGCTCTAGCACGCCGCGAGCATCGCGGTGAGCTGGCGATCGGAATTGAACAAGTCGACCGCGAGTTCGCGCGCCCAGCGGCTATGCAATTCGTAGTTGCCGTCGATCTCCGCCACTGCGGCGACCGCTTCATCGATGTCGCTGAAGTCGAGGACACCGCGGCCCGTAGGCACGAACTGGCCGAAACCGGTATCTTCCGCCAGCACCGGCCGTCCCAGCGCCATGTAGCAAACGCTGCGATCGCTGAACCATCCGGTGTTCATCTCACGGAAGATCGGCTTGGGACATAAAATCTCGGCGCGCGAGGCGCGCAGATAATCGCGATAGGCCTCCGGCGTCGGGACCAGATCATGAGGACTGACGACGCGCCACCCGCCTGCCCTGAGGGCGCCCGCATCGTGCATCGGATCGGTGTCGCCGATGAGTGCCGCCAGCTCGAATGGCCTGCCAGCGCGCCTCGGCAGATCCACGTAGCGCATGTACGCGGTGCGTTTGGAGGCGCTGAGCGCGCGGCCCTGATACGAGAGCTCCTCCCAGGTCCATTGGGTGATCGAGGTGAACGGCGCATCGCGGCCAGGATCGGGTGCGGCGTCCCACATCGGCAGGTAAACGAACGGCAAAAATGTTCGCCAGGTGACGCCGAGAGTCGGCACTTCGCAATCGGGGTCGGGCAGATTTGCGCCGACGCTTAGATGAACATCGTGATCCTTGAGTCCAAACTCGAACTCTGTGGCGAGGATTTGCAGATGACCTGGATCGACATCGATCAACGCCTTGCGGCGAAATCGCGAGAGGAACGGCGGATGGATCGCGCTGGCGATGTTCCAGAGCAGATCGGCGCTGCGCACGATGTCGAGCACCGTTTGCATCGGGCGACCGTAGATCTCGGCGCGATTGATATCCTGAGTCTCGATGTCGTCGAAGACGAGAACCGCGGCATGCGGCCCGAGTCCATAGGGGCTTATGCGCGACAGAAAGTTCTTGGCGAGTTCGGCGTCGCGCGCGCGATCGCCCGAGGACTTGATCAACTCAAGCCAGAAGATGTTGTGGCCAAGCGCCCGCAGCCCCAACGGGTATTGAAGCATCCACGACCAGACTCCGCCTCCGAGTGGGTAGCTGGCGACCGAACGATTAGCAAGGACGATCAACATCTAGAACGCACACCGCTGACGAGCCGCATCGCGGGGATGATAGCGGTCTAGCCACCCGCAATGACACTTCTTCTTTCAACAATCACGCGAGAAATTCGCGCAGCAGGCGCGCCAGCTCCTCGGGTCTTTCTTCGGGAATGAAATGACCGCAGTCGGCGATCGCGCCGCCCTCGACCTTCAATGCGACACGGCGCAGCGACTCTACGATGAGATCGCCGCGACCACGGCTTCCGCCGCCACCGAGCCCGAGCGTCGGCATCGGGAGTTTGAAACCGGTCGCGAGGAGTTCGCGGTTATCGGCAACATCCTGCGGCAGCGTGCGATAGAAGTTGAATCCCGCGCGCATCGCGCCCGGCTGCGAATAGGTGCGAACATATTCCGCGATGTCGGCGTCGCTGAAAACGCCAGCCTGATCGGTTCCGGCCATGAAAAACCACTCGAGATAGACTCGCTCGCGGCCATAGGTCAGCGCCTCAGGCAGATCGGGCACCTGATGAAACATGTGATGCCATCGCGGCGCGCCGCCGAGACCCGCACCGGCGGGAACGTCGCCGGGCACGGGCGCATCGAGCATCGCGAGATGCGCGACCGCGTCGGCGTGATCGGCGGCCAGTCTGAATGCAGTGGGCGCGCCCCAGTCATGACCCACGACATCGAAGCGCTCGAAGCCGAGATGCTCACGCATCAGGCTCCAGAGATCGCCGGCGACGGTTTTCTTGTCATAGCCTTTCGAGGGACGGGAGGAGTCTCCCAGCCCGCGTAGATCAGGCGCCACAAGAGAGAATTGGTCCGCCAGCAGCGGCATCAGGCGGCGCCATTCGTACCAGGTCTGCGGCCATCCATGAATCAAAATGACGGGGCGGCCTCTACCGAGCGTCACATAATGAAGCCGCACCCCTTTCAGATTCGCATAGTGATGCTGGAAATCCGGCGAGCTCATGATATTGCTCCTTCGGTTTGC
>JBGPMZ010000029.1:0-10785 GCA_041487255.1 Binataceae bacterium (SeqCode)
ATGAATTCGTATTTCTCCTGGAGCGCGCGCAGCTTGCCGAGCAGCATCGCGCCGACCTTGCGCGAATTCTCGACCAGCTTGTCGCGCACAATCGTCTTGATCGTCGTCGCAACCGCGACCGCAGCGAGGGGATTGCCACCGTAGCTCGAGGACGACGAACTCGGTTTCGAGAACGGCTCGGCCTTGCTGAGCTCATCGCTCATCATCACACCCGAAACCGGGAAACCGGAGCCCATCCCCTTACCGACCGTCACGATGTCGGGTTCGACGCCGCTATGCTCGACGCCCCACATCTTGCCGGTGCGTCCGAAGCCGGTGATCATCTCGTCGGCGATCAACAGCGCGCCGTTCTCCTTAGCGATCGATTTGATCGCATGCATCCAGTCGTCGGGCGGAATCACATTTCCGGCCGTGCCCTGAATCGGCTCGACGAGAACGGCCGAGATGGCGCCCGCCGAACTGTGCTTGATCTGCTGGCGCGCGAAATCTGCGCAGGCGATGCCGCAACTCGGATAACTCAGCTTGAACGGGCATCGATAGCAATCGGCATAGGGCACGAGATAGCGCCCGCCTGGAAGCGGTCCGTAGCCCTGCTTCCATTCGTCGCCGATGTGCCCGATGACGCCGCCGGTCTTGCCATGAAAGCCGCCCCAGAAACTCACGACCTCGAACTTCTTGGTCTTCGAGCGCGCCAGGCGCAGCGCGGATTCGACCGCCTCGGCGCCGCCACTATAGAGATGCGCGCGCTTGAGATTTCCCGGCGCGATTTCACTGAGCAGCTTGAAGGCCTCGGCGCGCTCGGCGTTGGCGAGGGTGCCGACCATCAAGCGCGAGGCTTGACGCGAGATCGCTTGCGCGAGTCCCGGATGCCCATGGCCAAGGCTCGCGACCGCGATGCCCGCGAAAAAATCGACGTAGACATTACCATCAGCATCCGTGAGCGTGGCACCTTCGCCGTGATCGATCGCGATACCGGCGAGCAACGACACGCGCTGGCGTCCCGGCGCGACATAGGTCTGCTCCTGCTCAAAAATTTCCCGCGACTTGGGTCCCGGAATCGCAGTTGTTACCGAGGGGAGTTTTCCCTGCGCATTTGTCATCGAAGATGGTTTTACAGATTCTTTCGTCTGGATACGAGAGCGTAGCGCAGGTGCGGCTACCGCCGAATCAGCGAAGTCTATGCGGCGGGAGCATGATTGCTTCAATATTTTAGGGCTGCGGTTGCTCCAGCTTACACACCCCGACCAACCAGTCCGGTCTCGTCGACTCCGGTCCAGTGAATCATCCCGGGAGGCGTCGTTCGGAGAACGAAGGTCTCAACTACTCGGGCTCGTTCCTTTCGCATGTTGTTCAAGTCCAGGCCCTGGAAGTGTTGCGGATGAATGAGATTATCGGAGCAGAGTTGATGGCTTAGGGTATTGCCGCGCCCTTCCCAGTACGCCCAGTTCGTCGAGGACTGCCCAGTGCCATCAGAACTGACCGCGTATGTTCCTGAAAGTAGATTGAACTCGCACGGCCTCGCATTGCGCACCTCGGGCCAGTCACCGACGCCCTTCGTGGTCATGTGCCCACTGGTGAATTTTCCGTCGCCGTCGGCCACCAACTCCAATCGAACCCGAGTAAGCGACGATCATTGGCTCACCGACCGCGGAAGGAAATTTGGCGCCGGTCGGACTACATTCGATCTTGCCGCGCAACGCGCTCGCGTCTGGGGGACTGGCGGGATGAACGGCGGTCGGGCTCGCGAAAAGGAAACTCCACACGAGGATGCAGGGTATCGATCTCATACGTCGCGAGAGAGGGTAGGCTATGCGCGAGGTGAACGAGAAACGATCGTCGGACCCCCCTGAGTCAGTACGGAGCGCTCCTCGGTGTCATTCTGAAGCGAGCGATAGCGAAGCTGAAGAACCTCGGAAGAGGTCCGGATCTAAATGTCACTTCAGCATTCGGATGGTGCGGTCTTCCTCGCGATGGCCTGAGGATACTCACTCGCGGGCTGAAGTGACATTCAGTCGTTAGGCGCACTTGAGGTTCTTCGGCGGCGCAAGCTTGCCTCAGAATGACAAGGACCGGACCCCGGCTACGGATAAGCGGGAGCCGGGCGCGGGCGCGCGAGGAGCTTCAACGCGCGCCGAGCGATTGCACGCGCGGCGGGAGCGCGCACGCGGCTGAAGCTCGGCCAATCGTTGAAGTCGACGATCGCGAAGCGATCGCCATCCACCATCGCATCGCCCCCCCACGCTTCGAGCCCGAGGGCGGTGGCCGCGACGCCAGCTGCTTCTGCGAGCGCGCGCGCGACGTCCTCCGAGACTTCGCCTTCCTGCGCAACGACGTTGAAGTACTCGGAGCCGCTGACGCCGTAAAACTTCACCGTGCGGCCGCTCGCCGCCTGCTGCACATACACCAACGCAATACCGCGGCGCGCGAAGTCGGCGAGCGTCGCGGCGAGCGCGGCCCGTCCTACGACTTGCTGCACATCCCTCGGACCGAGCGCGTGCAGGTCGCCGCGTTTGACAAATACCCCCGCATCGAGATCGAGGGCTGCCGGCCGCCGCATATCGATCGGGCTCGCAGTCGCGAGGAGAACTCCGTCGGGCGAAGGAACACCCGCGCGCAGAAGCCCGGTACCGAGCAAGTCACGATAGCAGTTGCGAATCGCGAGCGCGGAATTGACGGCGACCGCGCCGGCGCTTTCCAGTTCCGCCAAGCGGCGCAGGGCGCTCTCGCTCTGGCACATCGCGAGGATTATCTCGGCATCCGCCGCCGCGGTGCTTGCGGCAAAGGCCCGCGCGTCGAAAGCTTCAGTCTCGATGCCATTGGTTGCCAGCTCGGCCAGAACCGCATCGAGGATTGCCGCGTCGGCCTCGACCTTGCCGGGCGAAAATTCTACTTCGCGATAAACTCCAATCGCACGACGCTTCATCGCCTTACCTCCACCGCGAGTCGCGCAGCCGCCAGATCCGCGGCCTCATCGACGTCGATCACGTCTGCGAGCTCGACCGCGCCGAGCCTCATCCCATTGTCGATCAGCATGCCCAAGAACCGACGCAACGCAGAAAGTTGAGCGCGCCTCGCGTTATCTGCGAATGCGAAGATCGAGGTGGGCAAAAGGTAAACTCCGGCCGTGACCATTGGCGCCTCATCGTCACCCAATGCGAGTATTTCCTGATCCGCCGCGATTTTCGCGAACAGTGGTTTTTTGTCCCCGCGCCATCTTACGACGCCAAGTATTCCATCGAAACCCCGAACCTCGGGTTTTGTGATAAGCACGCGTGCCTGCTCGATGAATTTTGCGAACTCCGCGTCGGCGATGATCGCGTCGACGGTCGCAAGAAGGAACTTTCCCGGCGCGAGCACCTCGCCCAAAGCAAGCAGCGATTCCATCGAGCTCGCGGTGTCGCGCACCATCAAGCGCAAATTAGCGGGCAGCTCGATTCGGTCGCGCGCGATGAAATCTGCGGTTTCCGAATTCACAATCGCCAGCACCTCCCGCGCGCCGACACGCGTCATCGCGCGCGCCTGGCGCGCGAGGAGAGTTTCCCCATCGATGCGCACCAAGGGCTTGGGAATATCCTCGCCATTGCCACGCAACCGCTCGCCCTTTCCGGCGGCGATGATGGCTCCTTGCAATTCGCTTACCACTGGAGTGTCAAGATCTCTTCGAGCGAATCAATCTTGTAGTCTGGCGTGTAATCCGGCGCAAAATCCGAACTCGTGCCATTAGATGACTGCGCAGTCGATGCTGCAGGTTCGTGCTCATGACCAATCGATCGCAGGAAAACCGTGCGCATACCGATACGATGGGCGGGTGCCAAATCCTTGTTCACAGAATCACCCACCATCGCGGTTTGTTCCGGAGTTGCGCGCAGCGCCGTGAGTGCAGCACGGAAAATCGCCGGATCTGGTTTGAAGGCACGTACGCGCGTCGAATCCGTGATCGAATCGAACAATCGGCTCATCCCGGCCTCAGCGATGATCGCATCGAGGTTGCCGTACCAGTTGGATATGACGCCCAGGCGGAAATCCGGTTTCAGCCGCGTGAGGACGTCTCTGCTGTGCGCGAGCCCGGCGGCAGTTTCCTTGAGAAACGATTCGCGCACGCGCTCGACGTTCTTGAAGCGCTCGCGCGAATCCATTTTGCTGAGTGATTCGCGAAATCGATCGGGCCCTTCGCCGCGAAGATATTCGAACTGATTTCCCACCAGGAAGCGAATCAGATCGCCAAGCTTGAAGCGCTCCATCGATTTGCCGGCCGCGTAGCCGGCCTTGGTCGCGAAATCGAACGCAGGATCGAGTTCCGCGCGAGTGATGTCGAATCCGGCCGCGCAATAGTGCTTGAGGAAACGGTCGAGCCAATGCGATGGGCAATCGAGCGTGCCCCCGAAATCGAACAAAATAGCAGCTGGCTGCGACACGGCATCGAGTCTACCAGCCGCTGCCCTGCCCCTCTACAATGAGGCGCCTATCGTAGTTCGTCGCGAGGTAAGGAGATTAGTGATTTTGTTTTACCGGTTAGTGAAGTTGACGGGCGCCACTGCATCGCTTTGCGCGGCGACAGTGCTCGCATCGACAGTACTACTGACGGCGCTGACCACCGCACGGGCCGCAGCGCCGGCGGAGGCGGTGGTGAGCGGCGCCATCGCTTCGATGAAGGCCCTTCCGGCCACGGCGGGACACCCGGATGCGCGGCGCAAGCTGCTAGACTTAATCGACAACGCGTTGGCGTTAGATTTGCTCGCGCAGCAGGCCTTGGGGCCTCAATGGGACAAATTGAGCGCGGCTGAGCAGCGGCATTTCGTATCGCTGTTCACCGAGAGCCTCGAGAAGTTAGCGTTTCCCCGCGCCGCTGCCCCGCTGTCGCAGGTCAAGGTGACCTACCTCGGGGACGACAAGCAGGCCTCGACGGAGGTCGTGCGGACGCTGATAGCCAAAGACGACGGGGGAAAGTTGCCGATCGACTTCATCGTCACGCCTCGAGGCGGGCGATGGCAAATCGTCGACGTGACGCTGGACGGTACAAGCATCGCCAACGCAGTATCGACGCGGATTCAGAACGCTGTCCAAAAGGAAGGGTACCAGAAGCTGGTCGAAGAGCTGCAGA
Source organism: Binataceae bacterium (SeqCode) (assembly GCA_041487255.1). GTDB lineage: Bacteria > Desulfobacterota > Binatia > Binatales > Binataceae > DATGKG01. Next base: position 5,102 of record JBGPMZ010000029.1, read on the forward strand.
AGCAAGTTGCCCTCGCCGACGCTGAGCGTTAAGCCGACAAAGATCATCAAATTATTGGAGATTTTGCCGGTGGGCCTTCGATTGACCTTGACTGCTGATTAGCATATTTAACTAGGTTTTAATAAGACCGGTTAATGTACAGATATTTTGATAGAAACAGCGTTAATTAGCGCGCCTCCGCGCAGTAGCGATCGAATCTTCCGTCGCCCCCTGCTCGAACGGCTTCTGGTTAGTTGCGAGCGGGCTGGTGTGAAGCACCTATACGTTCAAAGCCAGCCGCAGGACCGGGAGCTCTTAAGCGAATCGATGGGACGCTTCGCGACTGATCGGCGTGTATCGATTGTGGACTCATTCGATGAACTATTGCGGGGTCCGTTCGGCTTGGATCCGTCGGAGCCGTGCGCTCGCTTGAACGGCAATCTGGTCTTCGCGACCTCGCACCTCAGAGGAATCCTCGGGCAAGACGGCGGCCGCACCGGTCCGGTGATGAATACCGTCAGTGCCGACTACGAGCGCGGCGGTTCGATTGCCACCGGACCGCTGGCCGAGTTGATCCGCGCCGATCGCGACCGCGCTTCCGTGATGCGTACCGCAAGCTACCTGCCCTTCGCGCTCAACGGCCGGGTCGAGGATCGCGAGGAGGCCGAGGAGCGCCTGGCCAGATCGCTTAAAGAGGAAACCGCGCATACTGATGCGCCGCTGGCACGCTACATCGATCGCAATCTGTCCTGGCGTATCAGCAAGCGCCTGGCGCGGACCTCGATCACGCCCAACCAAGTCACCATCACCAACACCATGATCGGACTGACGAGCGCGTGGATGTTTGCCTCACCATCGTACTGGATGCGGGTAGTCGGCTCGCTGCTCTTCCTGTTTTCGATCACCATCGACGGCGTGGACGGCGAGTTGGCGCGCCTCACCATGACCGAGAGCAAGTTCGGCGGGATGCTGGACATCGTCACCGACAACATCGTCCATGTCGCGGTCTTTTCAGGAATCTTCTGGGGATGCTATCGCGAGTCGGGAAGCTCCTGGTTCGTCTACCTGATACCGATCGTGCTGGGCGGCTTTGGCCTATGCACATTGAGCACCTATCTGGCATTGAGCGTAGGAGAACAAGGCGCCGAGGAGTGGCTTGGGCAGATAGATCGAATCAGCGGCCGCGACTTCGCGTACCTATTGGTGATCCTGGCGCTAGTTGATCGCCTGGGATTTTTCGCGTGGGGCGCCGCCTTCGGAACCTATGTGTTCGCTTTTGTCTTGTTGTGGGTAACCTATCGGCGATGGTGGCGCGAACCGGAATCGATTAGCGAAACGTCGCTAAGTCAGCATGAGGCTCTATGAACAAGAAACCTCGCATACTCCTGGTTCAGCCAACGACGGTTCATCTCGACGGCACGCCGCATAAGAGTCGATGGCGCCTGATCATGGGATTGATGATCCCATTGATGGCCGGCCTCACGCCCGACGAGTACGACGTGACGCTATGCGATGAGCGCCTCGAGGACATCGACTTCGACGCGGGATGGGATCTGGTCGGCATGACCACCACCATCGGCGCGTCGCTGCGCGCGTATCAACTCGCCGACCAGTTCCGCAAGAAAGGCGTACCCGTTGTGTTCGGCGGCTTCCATGCGACGCTCCAGACCGAGGAAGCATTAACCCACGCCGATTCAGTGGTGCAGGGCGAGGCCGACCTCGTGTGGCCGGAACTCCTGCAGGACTGGCGCGACGGCAAGATGAAGCGCGTCTACAAGGCCGACAAGGCTCATGATCTGAAGAACCTGCCGCGCCCGCGTCATGAGCTGCTCAAGCTCAATCGCTACCTGTTCAAGGCGATTCCGATCCAGGCCAGCCGCGGATGCCCCTATCGATGCTCGTTCTGCGAAATCCCGGTGTTCTATGAGGGCAGCTATCGCACGCGCCCCATCGGCGACATCGTCGAGGAGATCAAGGAGGACATCCGCATCACCGGCTTCCGCCGCTTCCAGTTCATCGACGATCAGATCACCGGCAAGCACAAGTTTGCGAAGGAACTCTTCAAGGCCCTCGAGCCGCTGAACATCCGCTTCTCATGCCTGTGGACGGTCAACTCGAATCATGACGACGAGTTGCTCGAGCTCGCGGCCAAAGCAGGAATCTTCCACGTGAACATCGGAGTGGAGTCGATCAGCCAGGACAGCCTGCTGTCGATGAACAAGATTCAGAACCACGCCAATCAGTACAAGAAGCTTCTCAAGAAGATGGAGAAGCACGGCATATATTATTCGCTCAATTTCCTGTTCGGGCTGGAAGAAGACCATCCGAAGATTTTCGATGACACGCTGCAGTTCCTGCATGAGGTCAGAGCGCCCGAGGCATTCTTCAACACCGTCACCCCGCGCAAAGGTACTCCAATGCGCACCCAGCTCGAGAACGAGGGCCGCGTCATCATTCCCGACGCGGATCTATATACCAACAACTTCCGGTGCATGTTCGTGCCCAAGAATCTCTCGCCGCAGCAGGTTGAAGAGGGCGTGTGGCGATGCACCAAGGAGTTTTACTCACTCAAGTCGATGGCGAAGCGCCTGCTGCTCCCACCGGGAAAATTCACCTGGCAGGGGCTGACTGAGAACATGCTGTTCTGGTACGGCGCAAAACGCCAAATCGATCCGGTCGATTATTACTAAATCGATCGCAACCAGTTAGCTAGTCGTTGCCAGATGCTCCACGTTTGGTGGCGACATAGCTTATGTGAGACATTCCCGAGATGTCCGGATTTCTCGCATATGCTCGTATTGTGAGGCATTTACTTCCTCTCAACTTGAATCTCCTGTGAGGTAGCAATGCGCGTCCTTCTGGTGCACCCCAGCCGGCTGATGATGAGTGAAGTGTTCCTGTGTCTGGAACCGCTTGGACTGGAGCGGGTCGCCGCCGCCACGGTTGCCGCCGGCCACGAAGTACGGATTGTCGATCTCCAGGTTTTCAGCCATCGCGACTATCAGAACGTCCTGCGCGACGTTCACGCGCGGATGCCCGTGGGACTGCTCGTTCTGCAGCGCCTAGACGTTCTATGCGCGCAGGGACGAGCGCCGATTCGAGGTGGTCCGGCAATGGGCGCTCGAGGTCCCCGAGATGGTTCATCTGACCGTCTCGACGCCGTACCGAGGCACTGAAACCTGGCTGACCTCCGCGGGCAAGCTCACCACGCTGGACTACCGGCTGTTCGACATTCAGCACGCGGTAATGCCGACCAGGCTACCGTTGAGCAGGTTTTACCAGGAGCTAGTCAAGACCCAGCAGGTGTTGGGCAACAAGCACATGGCGTTCAGTGCGATGACCGGCGCGGCTTCGATCGCGCTGCGGCTGTTGCTGAAGGGACAGACCAACTTCGTCAAGATGATGTGGAAGTTCAACAAAGTGTATAACGCCGAGCGCCTCTACTCCGAGCATTCCAGGGAAGTGAAATATCAGATGACGGCGCCGCCCATCGCTGCAAAATCTGCCAAGCCTGCCGCAGCTGACCTGTACGTGCATATGCCGCACGAGGCTACGGTGGACGCTTCGGCCGCCTTGCGTTCGCGAGCGGCATCATAGACTCGGGCGCACGGAAGCATCTCGACCACCTACTATCGCCGCGGTTCGATGAGCTTTCGCTCATCCTCCCAGACCAGTGAGCTAGCACCCGGTGGGTAATCCACGCACCCGCGAATTGCTTCGAAGGGACATTTTCCCTACACCTAATTGGCCGATGCTGTGCGGAGGCTGAATTGGTAGATACCGCGTTGATATATGCGCATGCGAGAGGTGGCGAACCGGTCTTTGGAAAATCGCTGCTGGAAAGAAATCTGAAGTTATGCGCGCGGGCCGGAATAAGCCGCTTTTTCATCGCTCGCAACGGCGTTCCTCGGGAAGCTGTCGAACGCGCGCTGGGATCATTTAGACATCATGCCGGCGTGATGCTGCTCGATTCGCTTGATGCGGAGACCTCGCGGCGAGTGGGCATCGCCGCTTCCGCGCCATGCGTCGCGCTCGAAGGCAACCTGATTTTCACCGTCGACCAGCTGGCTCGGCTCATCGAACAGCATAGCTCGGGCGCCGCACGCGTAGTGCGGCTTGCCAGCACGGGGGGCGATCTCAACGCAGGGCTTTGTGTCGGTACGCTCGCGGATCTGATCGACAAGCCCGCCGTGCTCGGTGCTTGCGCATCACTGGCAGGACTGCTTCCGTTCGCTCTTGACGGCCGGCCGGACGATCCGGCGGAGGCGGAGCGCCGCATCGGAACTACGCTACGGCATGAGACTGCCTGGAAGGACGGTCTCCTGGCTCATCATCTGGATCGGCGAATCTCGTGGCGAATCGCGCTGATGCTGGCGCGGACCCGAATTACGCCGAATCAGGTCACGCTTGCGAACACCGCTTTGGGGTTGTTCGCCGCGGCGATAATCGCGATGGCCGGCTATTGGCCGCCTCTGATCGGGGTGTTGCTGCTGTTGGTTGCAGTCACCGTCGATGGCGTCGACGGCGAGCTGGCGCGGATGAAGCTGGCTCAGAGCGAGTTCGGCGGCAAGCTCGACGCGATCACCGATTCGGTGGTGAACTTCGCGATGTTCGTCGGCATAGTGATCGCCGCTTACCGAACCGGCGGCGCCTTTTACCTGAAACTGTTCGCGCCCTTTGTTGTTGGATGCAGCCTGTGCGCGGCGACGGCGTACTGGGTCTACAAAACGCGCGCGGAAGACTCTCGCTCGATTCTGGAAAAGCTGACCTCGCGCGACTTTGTCTACGGCTGCTTTCCGTTCGTTCTCATCGGGCGCGTCGATTTGCTGATGTGGGCGGCGCTGATCGGCAGCTTCGTCTTCCCGCTGTTACTGTGGAGTCTGACTTTCTGGCGACCGAAAGCGTCCTAGCGTCCAGTCCTGGAATGTCGGCTTACCTGCCGGTGAATTTCGCGGGACGTTTCTGCTGGAACGCGCTGATGCCTTCCTTGTAATCCGAAGTCCTCCCAGCCGCGCCTTGTGCGCGCGCCTCATAGTTGAGGACTTCCGAAAGACCCGCGGCTTCCTCGTCGATCATTCTGATAACGCGCTTCGATTCGAGGAATGCAGCAGTCGGCCCCTTGGCCACCGTCTCCACAAGCTGGCGGACTTTCCCGACTAACTCGCCTTTCGGTACGCACTGATTGACGAGGCCCCACGCAGCGGCCTCGGCGCCGGATAGCAACCGGCCGGTGTAGATCAGTTCGAGCGCGCGATGCGGCCCGATGCGCTGCACGAAAAATTTGTGACCGCCGGAGTCGAGTACCGCGCCGATGCGCGCGAACGGCGAACCGATCTTCGCATCTTCGGAAACGTAGACCACGTCGCTCGCGAGCGCGAGCCCGAGTCCGACGCCGAGACATGCGCCATGAACGGCAGCAAACGTGGGAGCGGGAAAATCCGCGAGGCGCCTAATCACCGGATTGAAAATTTCCCGGAGAATTGCCTCCGCATCCTCGTTGCCGGGATCCGCATCCGCAAGGTCGCGTCCGGCGCAGAATCCGGGACCCTCGCCGCGAATGATAAGCGCGCGCACCCGCGCCCTTTCGGCCGTGTCGAAGGCCTCACTCAACTCGTTCATCATCGCGTTGTTGAGCGCGTTCATCTTGTCGGGGCGGTTGAGCACGATCTCCCCGACCGCGTTTTGCACGAGGATGTCGATAGCCA
>JBGPMZ010000030.1:0-10769 GCA_041487255.1 Binataceae bacterium (SeqCode)
CCTCGTAGGGGCTTAGTCCGAGTTCCGCGATGTAGCGGGCGCGGCGCGCGTCGGGAAGCTCCGGCATCTCGGTTTTGACTTTTTCGACCAGGTCGGGCGGGACGCGCAGCGGCGGCAGGTCCGGCTCGGGGAAATAGCGATAGTCGTTGGCGAACTCCTTGGAGCGCATCGGGCGGGTCTCCTCGCGCACCGGATCCCACAGATGCGTCTCCTGCTGCACCCTGCCGCCCGATTCAATGACCTCGATTTGCCGGCCGATTTCGAACTCGATCGCCTTCTCGACAAATCGAAACGAGTTGAGATTCTTGATCTCGGTCTTGACGCCGAACTTTTCGGTACCGCGCGGGCGAACAGAAATGTTTACGTCGCATCGCATGCCGCCTTCGGCCATCCGCGCGTCGGAAACTTCCGCGTAGCGCAGCATCGCGTGGAGCGCGCGCAGGTAGGCGCCCGCGTCCTCGGCGCTGCGCATGTCGGGCTCGCTGACGATCTCGACCAGCGGCACGCCCGAGCGATTCAGGTCGACCAGCGACCCGTCGCTCTCATGAATGTTCTTGCCGGCGTCTTCCTCGAGATGGATTCGCGTCAGACCGATACGCTTGGTCTCGCCGCTCTTGAGCGCGATCTCGATATAGCCGCCCTTGCAGATCGGCGTCAGGTACTGGCTGATCTGGTAGCCTTTCGGCAGGTCGGGATAAAAGTAGCTCTTGCGATCGAAAATCGATTCGCGCGCAATCTCACAATGCGCAGCAAGCCCCGCGCGCACCGCCAGTTCGACCGCCTGGCGATTGAGCACCGGCAGGACGCCCGGCATCCCCATGCATCGCGGGCAAACGTTCTCGTTGGGCTGCGCGCCGAAGGCCGTCGAGCATCCGCAGAACATCTTCGAGCGCGTCGACAGATGCGCATGGACTTCGAGGCCGATTACCGCTTCGTACTTTTCCAGGTTCATATTTTTGGCTCTCGAGCTTTGAAAGCGCACAATTTTTCGTACGCGTCGCCGACGCGAAAGATAGTCTCCTCGCTGAACGGTGCGCCGATGATTTGCAGTCCGATCGGCAGTCCCGCGTTGTCGTAGCCGCACGGCATCGACATGCCCGGCAGTCCCGCGAGATTCACCGAACTGGTGAAGATGTCCGAGAGATACATCGTCAGCGGGTCGTCGGTTTTCTCGCCGAGCTTGAATGCGGTGGTGGGCGCGACCGGCGCCATCACCACGTCGCAGGTTTCGAAGGCACGCTCGAAATCGCGCCGAATCAGCGTGCGCACCTTCTGCCCCTTCAAATAGTAGGCGTCGTAGTAGCCGGCCGAAAGCGCGAAGGTGCCGAGCATGATGCGGCGCTTGACCTCAGCGCCGAAGCCTTGCGCGCGCGACTTCTCATACAGCTCGATATTGTTCTCGGCGGGCACCCGCAGCCCGTAGCGGATCCCATCGTAGCGCGAGAGATTCGCCGAAGCCTCCGCGGTCGCGACGAGGTAGTATGCGGCGACTGCATACGCGGTATGCGGAAGCGAGATATCGACGGTGCGCGCGCCGGCCTTCTCCAGATTTGCAAGCGCCTCGCGGACCGACTTCTCGACCTCCGGCTGCATCCCCTCGACGAAATATTCTTTTGGAACGCCGATGCGAAGTCCCTTGATGTCGCCCGTGAGTGCGCGTTCGTAGTCGGGCACCGGACGCGCCGAGCAGGTCGAGTCGCTGGGATCGATGCCCGCCAGCGAGCGCAACATGATCGCCGCATCGCGCACGGTGCGGCTGAACGGGCCAACCTGGTCGAGCGACGAGGCATACGCGACGACGCCGTAGCGGCTGACGCGGCTGTAGGTCGGTTTGATGCCCACCACGCCACAAAATGACGCCGGCTCCCGAATCGACCCTCCAGTGTCGGTGCCCAGCGAAGCGAGGCATTCGTGGGCGGCTACTGCGGCGGCCGATCCTCCGGAAGATCCACCGGCCACGCGTTCGAGATCATACGGATTGCGCGTTGGTCCGAACGCCGAATTCTCGGTTGACGAGCCCATCGCGAATTCGTCCATGTTGGCTTTGCCGACGAACACCGCGCCCTCGGCACGCAGCTTTGCGATCACGGTCGCGTCGAAAGGCGGTACGAAATTTTCAAGGATCTTCGATGCACACGTCGTCCTGACACCCTTGGTCGCGTAGATGTCCTTGATGCCGAGCGGGATGCCGCACAGGGGTGGCGCGTCACCGGTTGCGAGGCGTTGGTCGGCCGCGTCGGCCTGCTCGAGTGCCTCGCGCTCGCATACCGTGATGAAGGCGTTGAGCTTCGGCTCGACGGCGGCGATGCGATCGAGGCATGCGCGCGTGAGATCGCGCGAGGAAATCTCGCGCGTGCGCAGTTTCGCCTGCGCTTCGGCGATGGTCAGTCTGTTCAGGTCACTCATTATGCGGATCGCTATTCGATGATCTTGGGTACCTTGAAGAAATTGCCTTGGCGCGCGGGCGCGTTGGCCAGCATGTCATCCGGCGCGGGATGATTGGTGACCTCGTCATCGCGCATCGGCGTGCCCGGCTCGCCGACTTGCGCCGTTGGCGGCACGTTCGTCGTATCCAGCTCGTTCAGCTTTTCGACATAGCCGAGCATACTGCTCATGTCGGCTTGCAGGCGGGTTTCCTCTTCGGCGCTCAGGCGCAGCCGTGCAAGCAGCGCGACGTGGCGGACTTGCTCGAGGGTGATCTTGCTTTCGGCCATGGCCGAGCATCGTAACATTAAGAGGATCTCAAGTCAGGACGGGCGGATGCGTTCAAGATGAACGCGACGAGGATTCCAGGCGGGTCGTTCGCGAACCGCCTATTGTGGAACGTTGTTTAGCTTCGATCCTTGCTCGGGAACGCGACGGCGCTTAGCTTGTTTGAATCGAAGCGACTATCGTGGGCGTTGGCGCGCCGAGGAGCGGATTTTGCCGGCAGACCGCCGCACCCTTCGTAACGCAACCGCAGAGTTCTTAGGAGTGGCGATGATCAGGCCGTATCAAAACCGGAATCGACGAAACACTAGAATCGACCTGTGCGCCATTTTGGCTCTTTCGCTTCTGCTCGGGGCTTGTGGCGGAGGCGACAGTAATCAGCCCCCTCCACCAAATGGGGTCACCGGGCCCGGGTTAGTTCATTGCGACCAGAGCACGGTGGTCCGCAGCGCGGCTGGCAAGCGGAGACCTCGCGCGGCTACCGAGGCCCCGCCCACCAACTTTGCAAAATGCCTCGCCTCGCCCGGTGCCGATGTCGAGGTGGGCAGCGCCCAATGTCCGAGTCCCGTGCTGGTAGAGAGTACGGTAACTGCCGGAACAATCACCGTAGATGCAGGTGCGACCCTGAGGTTGGGCGACACCACATTGACGCTCAATACGACTGGTATCGTCGTCAACGGCACCTTGGAGGCGTGCTTCATCGGTCAAAACAGCCTCACCAACCAGGTCACGGTAAACTTCACCGGCGGCCAAACGCCGGGTCACTCCGACGGGATAGCGGTAACCTCCGGCGGCACTCTGAGGTTGCGAGGCGTAAAGGGATCCGTTCCGGAAGGCGGAACGAGTTGGACCTCTTTGAGCTGTCCCGCCGGTCCCGCCACCTTCGGTCCCGGCAATGGTGTGGCAAGCCCCGTTCTAGGCGCCTCCAGCACAACTTGCCCCGGCGGCCCGCTCACAGTGCAAGTGGCAGCCGGCGTAACCAAGGACTGGCAGCCGGGCGACTGGATCGTGGTTGGCACGACGGACTTCGTCGAGCACAATTCCGAATTCGTTGAGATAGCAAGCCTGACTACGACGCCGGGAGTGTCGGGCGCCACCATCACGCTCAACAACAACACCCCGCTTACGCAATATCACTTCGGCGGACCGAAGCCCGATTCGGGTTCGGCGGCATTATCCGATGACTACACCAAGAACTACGGCATCGATGAGCGCGCGGAAGTCGGGCTGATCACGCGTAACATCAAGCTTACGGCCGCCGTCTCGAGCGCCGCCCTCCACTCGGGAGGGGAAATCAACCTGCAGCCCGGGTCGGCGGCGCGGCTGTGGGGAGTGGAGATCGAGAAGTTCGGCAAGCCGCAACTGGGCAGCTATCCAATCAACTTCATCGGCGCCGTGAAGCTCGACCCGCCCCCGCTGATGAGCCTGCCGCAGAACGTAATGGACAGCGACTCCATCCATCACAGCTACAATCACGGTATCGTGCTTAGCTCACCGCCGGCCACCACGGCGGGGGCTGGGAGTGGCGGCGCCAGTGGGTTGGCCTTCGCCAACAACGTCGTCGCGCGTGCCGAGGGCCATCTGTTCTACCTCGCCGACGGCAACGAGGTTAACGACCAGTTCAAGAACAACCTGGGCCTCGGAGCGATGAGCAATTCTTTCAGTATCCCGCCGTCAACCGACAAGCTCGCGACCGGCTACACGAGTGCCAGTGCCGCCGCCCAATTCTTCTGGGTTGGCGACTATCTGACCAACAACCCCGCTAACCCGGCGTGCTCGCCCAATCAGGCGACCAGCCCATGCAACAACGGCTACGACGCTTTCAATATCCCCAACACCGACTGCGACAATTCCAACGCCTGGGCGGCCGGATTCTACATCACCAATCCAAACAACACCTTTACCGATAACTCGATTGGCGGATGCCAGGGGCAAGGCCGCGGGTTTTGGTATCTCCCATTTCCGACCGAAACGTCGGGCGGCGGTAGCTGCCCGAGCCTGTCGGCGGGCAACCATACCTGCAACACTCAACAGCTTTCCACCAACGCGCCCTTGCTGGAGGGACTTTTCGCCAATAACCGCGCGCACGCGTGCTACAACGGCCTGGACACGGCCTCGGACTCGGGCGCCGATAACGTCAGCATCGTCGCCTGCCCGCTGGCGCCCCAATTCAACCACGACGATGTGTATACGATGATCGAGGGCATGACGGCGACCCGCAACCGCAATCGCGGCATCTGGGTGCGTCCCGGATGGTACGTGGTGGACAATGCGCGGGTGGCGACCAACCGCGACAGCATCACGGTGGTGAGCAGCGGCGGCACGGAGGGCTCACCGCCCGGCGAATGGTCGGTGGTGTCCAACTCGATCCTGGCGGGCATCAGCGCCAACAATCCAGGACGCTTCGGCCCTTGCCCATATCCCGGACAGGGTGCGATTGCCGGCGGCGGCGGCAGTTTTGGCTGCGTTGACGAAGATCAGGTCACCGGCGCCGCGGGCGGTCATGGCTACCCGGGCGCAAGCTGGAATCTGGAAGGTGAGATGCTCTACGACGGGCCGGCGCGCTTGACGGGCAACGAATTTGTCAACTTCCTGGTCAACCCCGCCAACTATCTGACTGCGGCAGATCAGGGCTATCTCGGCTACTATGAGGCGAACAACAAGCTTGGTTCGAACGGCCCGCAATTCGTCTACGAGGGAGACGCGGCCTTCGGATGGTTCCAGTCCAACATCAATAGCTATCCGCCCACCCAGTATTCTGAAAACGACACCTTCAACAACACCGACCTCCGCCATCAGGTGTACACCGCCGACGTCAATCTCGCGGCCTTTGCCGACGGCGACAAGAATACCGTTCTGCTGGATCAAAAACCCGCTGCCGGCGAAAGCTTGGCCGGCTACCAGGTGGTTGCTTCCGGATGCACCGCGCCTTGCACTCCCGTCGCCGGGAAGTCGGCAATCTCGTTCAACAACCTGCCTTTCATCTCAACCCCTAACTCGGTCGACGAATGCCTCTCTGAAGGACGGCAAGACACCGCATTGGAAAACCGGGCGACCGCACTAATGAGCCCGCAGGACTATGCGACGCTGGAATTCTCGATGCAAAGCCCTGGGGCAGCGCCAACGACGGGCAATGCGACCTGTCCCGGCAACCCGGCGCTGCAGAACTGCAACAACTTGACCTTTGCCAAGGACCAGCTCGACTTCGCGGGTTTGGCGGGGCAACAAACCGACGGTATCGCCGGCTCCGGGGTGCAACCACTAGTGAACTGCCCCTCCAACCATTCGTGTATCAATTTGGTCGGCCGCAACCAGACCGGAGTTTACGAACCGAAGGTAATCAGCGGGCTGGGCTATACGGTCACCTCGACCCAGGCCGGGATCAAGCCATTGATCGATGTGACCTTTACCGACGCGGCGGTTGCCGGAGGAATAACGGCGCAGAATCCGTTCGGGATACGCCTAAGCATTTGCTACAAGAGCGCCAACGGTGCTCCGGCCGGGGCCGCTTCGTTTCAGGTAACGACCGGGCTCAAGTCATTGGGACAGCCGTTTCCCGACACCTCGCTACCGGATTTGGCAGGGTTCTGGAACACGCTGATGTGCAACGGACTCGACCTGGTCAACCCATCCTATGTTACTGACTGCTTCGCGGCGCCGCCGAACCAGACACTTACCGCGCTTGACCCGACTAACAGCTTGCCGCTGGCGACCGCGCTGGCGCAGCTCGACGCCTCGCACTACTACTACAACCCGACCACCGGTTTTCTGACCTTCATAGTGCAGCAGACCTCGTCCAACGGTGCGGCTCCGAGCACCAAGCTACCTTTGGGCGGCGGCCCTTCGCCGCTGGCGAGCTGTGGCGCGAGTAATTCCGATCCCTGCCCCGATGCGGTGAACGGCGAAAGCTTCTACTCGTGTCCTGAAGGTGGATGCCCACTGTACACGGTTGATGTGACCGACGGCGCCTACCAACCAGGCACCTCAACCTGCACGCCCTATGGGGTGACCGGACAAGACTACACCGCGCCCTGGCCCGCCAATTTGAATCAACTCGCGTACCTCGACGGCACGCCTATCAGCACCACCTCGGTTGCCAGCAACATGGTTAACGGCGCAAACTTTCCTCATATAGCGGACAACAATCCAACCAAGGCCTGCTCCGCCAGTCCCGTCTCCGTCACTGCGCCGTGGACCAACACCAACAATATGGGCAGCTCCGACGTCACTTTCTCGCTGGGACTGGCTGCGGGAGTATGTATCTCGAGCATTTCGCCGACGGCCGCACTGATTAACATTCCAGGCGCGTCGCCGCTGGTCCCGCTGGCGGCGGGTCAGTCCTATGGTTTCGTGGCCTGCGACGGAGCTCATCAATGCTCGCAGGAAGTGACCGTAACCGGAACCTCTTCGGCGCCCGCTTTTACCGCCAGTCCCGGAAACTGCGGGATCGGCAACGGTAGCGGAACGATCGCCCTCGGGGCGAGCTTCAACGGGATGGCGTGCACCTGCCCGTCGTGAGGGTAGTGGCGGCAAGGCGAACCATCTCAAGCCGGGAAGGGTGTCGGTCGCCGACATGACGGACGGCGACGGGGATTCCAAACTGGTGGTTCGCGAACCGCCTGTTGTGGAATCCGGTTTGGCTTTGGTTCTTGCGAGGAAGCGCGATGGCGCTTAGCTTGTTCGAATCGAGGCGACTATCGTGGGTGTTCGCGCGCGCCCGAAGAGCGGTTTAGCTCGCACCATGTACGACCTGCGGCTGTGGATTCGCGATACGATTCCCGGAACCGGCCGCCGACTGCCCTATGGCGAAAGAAGCGAGCATCTTGCGGCGCGGCATCTGAAATGGCGAGGCTACAAGATCATCGCGCGAAACTTCCGCGCCGCGGGCGCCGAGATCGACCTCATAATGATGGATCGCGACACGCTGGTGTTCGTCGAAGTGAAGGCGCGGATGAGCGACGGCCTGGGTCCCCCGGAACTCGCGGTCGACAATCGCAAGCAGTATCGGATTCGTCGTGCGGCCGAGACCTTCGCAAATCGCAATCATTTGCAGGAATTGGCGCAGGAGCGTCCGATACGCTTCGATGTAGTCGCGATCAGCGGCGACGGACGCGGCCGCAGACTGGAACATCTCAAAGATGCCTTCTAAGGGATTACTTTAAGAAAGCATGCTCGACATTAAACTGATTCGCGAACAGCCTGAGCTGGTGCGGACCAAGCTAACGCAAACCGGCGTCGATCCCGGCGAGGTCGAGCGCGTACTCGAGGCCGATGCGCGCCGGCGCAAAATGCAGCATGAGCTGGATGACAAGCGCGCGCACCGCGCACGCGAATCGAAGGAATTGGGCAAGGCCTCGCCTGAGGAGCGTGAAAAAAAGCGCGCCGAAATGCGTCAGCTAGGCGAAGAAATCGCGAAAGGCGAGCGTGAACTTACCGCGCTGGAAGGGGAATGCGAACGCCTCCTCCTGATGCTGCCGAACCTGCCTCGCGACTGGGTGCCCGTCGGCAAGGACGAGAGCGAGAACATTGTCAACTACAGTGAAGGTACTCCGCGAAAGTTCACCTCGTTCAAAGCCAGGCCGCATTGGGAGATCGGTGAGGCGCTCGGCATCATCGATTTCGAGCGCGGGGTGAAAATTTCCGGGACGCGATTTCATTTCCTCGTCGGCGCGGGTGCGCGGCTGGAACGCGCGTTGATTGCGTGGATGCTCGATGTGAAAACGCAGGAGCAGGGCTACCTCGAAGTGGCGCCCCCGATGATGGTGAACACTGCTGCGGCGCTGGGAAGCGCGCATCTGCCGAAGTTCGAGGACACCATGTATCGCGACTACCAGGAGGATTTCTGGTTCATCCCGACCGCTGAGTTGCCGCTGACCAATATGTATGCGCGTGAGATCCTCGAGGCGGACAAGCTGCCGATTTATCTGACCGCATACACGCCGTGCTTCCGGCGCGAGAAGATGTCGGCTGGACGCGACGTGCGCGGAATCAAGCGCGGGCATCAGTTTGACAAGGTCGAGATGGTCAAGGTGGTGCATCCGTCTACCTCGGACGCCGAGCTCGAAAAGCTAGTCGAGGATGCATGCGTCATCTGCCGGCGCCTCGAGATTCCGTTCCGCGTCATCCAGATGTGCACCGGCGACCTCGGATTCTCGGCGGCCGGCAAGTATGACGTCGAGATGTGGGCGCCGGGCGTGGATGAGTGGCTAGAGGTCTCATCGTGCTCGAACTGTACCGACTTCCAGGCGCGGCGCGCACAAATCCGGTTTCGCGAGAAGGGTGGCAAGCCGGAGTTGGCGCACACCCTGAACGGCTCGGGCCTAGGGCTGCCCCGAACGCTAATCGCGGTGATGGAGAACTATCAGAACGAGGACGGCAGCATCACGATTCCGAAGGTGCTGCGCCCATATATGAACGGTGCTGAGCGAATTAGTAAGCCTTAACCTAGAAATGTTACCCATAGGATTGAGATTTTTACGAAATCTACGCTTTCATCGCACTTTGGCCGCTTCGTAACACTCCCGTAACAATCGGTTGTTAAGATTCTGCCTGGAGGGTCTCCTTTGGGCGAATCTATGCCTATAGGATCGGCGGAAGAGGCTAGCCTTTCCCGGGGAGCGGCGGTGGTGGCAGAGCAAGCACAAACAGCATTTCATCAGACCGCAGTGACCCATCGCGAGGCGCGTCGCGCTGCCTTCGGCGCGCGTCTTTTCGGCGATCGAATCTTCGGACTGAGCACACTTGGGCTGGCGCTGGTCGTCCTCGCGCTGATCATCGCGCTAGCGACCGTGCTGATTCAGGCCTCGTCGCTGACGCTGCGCCAGTTTGGACTGCACTTCCTCGTCACTACCGACTGGGATCCCGTAAACGACGTATACGGCGCGTTACCATTCATCTATGGAACCGCAGTGTCCTCGGCTCTAGCCTTGACGATTGCCGTGCCGTTGAGCCTCGGGGTTGCCCTATGCCTCAGCGAACTTGCGCCGGTATGGCTGAAGCGTCCGATCGCATTTCTGGTGGAGCTGCTCGCCGCTATCCCCAGCGTGGTCTACGGCTTGTGGGCGATCTTCGTGCTTGGTCCATGGCTGCGCGACCACGTCGAGCCGATCCTCAAGGGCGCGCTTGGATTCATTCCGCTGTTCCGGGGGCCGCGCACCTCGGTGAGTATGTTCTCGGCAGGCGTCATCCTCGCGGTGATGGTGATTCCGTACATCTCGTCGGTCTGTACCGATGTTTTCGCGGTCGTGCCGCAGAGCCAGCGCGAGGCGGCCCTCGCCCTTGGCGCGACCAAATGGGAAATGGTTCGGTTGTCGGTTCTTCCGCCGTCTATTTCGGGCGTTGTCGGCGCCATCATCCTCGGCTTGGGCCGCGCCCTGGGCGAAACCATCGCGGTCGCGATGGTCATCGGTAATTCGCCGAACATATCGCTCTCGCTGTTTGCGCCGGCGGCCACCCTGGCGAGCGTGATCGCCAATGAGTTCGCCGAGGCGACCACCAATATGTATCAGTCGGCATTGATCGAGCTTGGGCTCGTGCTGATGGCGCTCGCGATCGTGCTGAATGTCATGGCCCGGCTGTTGGTGGTCGGCGTGAGGCGCCGCGCGGGGGTGCGTTGAGATGGCAGCTGCAACCCTGGCGTTTAGTCGGCACTATCAATATCGCAAGGCCAAGAACCTCATGATGATGGGGCTGACGATCTTCGCCACCATCGTCACCCTGACGCCGCTATTCCTGGTCCTCGGATACCTCATTTACAAAGGCGCCTCGAGCATCAATCTTGCCTTCTTTATGCAGCTGCCAATGCCGGTCGGAGAAACGGGCGGTGGGATGGCAAATGCCATCGCCGGCACCTTCGAGTTGGTGATGCTCGCAGCCCTGATGGGCGTGCCGATCGGTGTCGGCGCCGGAATTTATTCTGCCGAGCATCGCGGGACGAGGCTGGCCGATGCGGTTCGCTTCGCGGCCGACGTAATGATGGGCGTGCCCTCTATCGTGGTTGGCATTTTCGCATATGCGGTGGTGGTACGGCCGATGGGAGGTTTCTCGACGATTGCGGGAGC
>JBGPMZ010000031.1:0-10595 GCA_041487255.1 Binataceae bacterium (SeqCode)
AACAAGGTGACCACCAACGAACGTTGCGCGCCGACGAAGACCACATGGCCGGCGGGTTTCAATGCGGGGACCCAGGTCACCAATGCCGCGGCGGCGAGAAATCCGAGGATAAACCAGGGCCGCTTGGCCTTTCCCGCGGGTGCGTCGGAGTTGCCGCGGTTCCAAACCATTCCGACGCCGAGGGTCACGGGCACGATCCAAAGCGCGCGGGTCAGTTTGATCGTGGTAGCGATTTCAAGTGCGTGTGCGCCGTATTGCATCGCCGCGCCAACCACCGAGCTGGTATCGTGAATCGCCAACGCGCTCCAGATCCCAAACTGCGTCTGGCTCAAAGTGAAGTAATGACCAATCCATGGAAAGATGAACAACGCGACCGCATTAAGGAAGAAGACCGTCGCCAGCGCCACCGAAACCTCGTGACTCTTCGCGCGTATCGCCGGAGCGATCGCGGCGATAGCACTTCCGCCGCATATCGCCGTACCCACAGTTACCAGCAGGGAGGTATCGCGCTCGGTCCGAATCAATCGGCCCAAAGCAAGACCTATAGTCATGGTAAGTGTTATGCCGATGACCGTGTAGAAGAAGCCATGAACTCCGGCGCGGCCGACTTCAACCAGGTTCATACCGGCGCCGAGACCTATCACTGAGATCTGCAGCAAAGGAGCGATCAGGCTCGCCGTGGTGAGGAGATAGGCATTGCCGAGGCTCAAGGCCATAAGGATTCCAAGCATCAACGCGATGCCGGGCGAAACGAAGGGCAGCAGCGTCGCGAATGCCGCGAGTGGAAACACGATACGGGCCGCAACACTCGCTGGATTCGCGCGGCTTAACTCGCCGCGCCATCCAAACGGCGCCGCCTGGACTGAACCCTCCCGCGGCCGCGGAAGCTCGGCTGGGTGAACCACAGCGGTCACCCCCGCACCCGCGCGTTGAGCGCTCCGACCTGCGCTTCGAGCCGGTCGCGCAATCTAGAGCAGACCATGTCGCAGAGCTCGAAAACCATCGGATCGGCAATCGAGTAGTAGGCGTTGGTTCCTTGCCGGCGCCGTTTTACCAGCCCGGCGTCCTGCAAGACCTTCAGATGCTTGCTGACGTTGGGTTGCGTCGATGCGACGCTCAGCGCCAGCGCCGAGACACTCCGTTCGCCACCTTCGAGTTGCTGCAGGATGCGCAGGCGCAGTGCCTCACCGATCGCCCTAAAGCGCGCCGCCACCATCTCCAGCGCTTCCGGGGTCATCGCGTGCGGAGGTTTCAGTACCGTGCTGCTGTGTGCCGTCATGACTATGTAGTTATATACACATGATATTCCGTAGTCAACGCGGCCGAACCGGTCGCTATCGGGCGGGCGTCGCGCCTCGGGTGATGTTTGCGACGCCTCATCCACAACACGGTTTTAAGGTTCGGTGATATGCGCCTAACACGCCCGTAACATCTCTATGCAAATTTCGGCTTGCCGAATGGGGAGGTCCATGTACTGCGAGCCGGGAAACGCGGGGGCTACTTCTGTGGGCGGGTTTCACTGCCCGCACGATGGGCCGATCTCGCGGAACGATCAGCCTCCATTGCAGGAGGAAGACGTAGCGTCTGCCCGGCTCCCGCTTCGGCGGCAATCGAAGAGCCCTTTCTCACTTACGCATTTAGGCCTCGGTCTGCGCGAGGTGCTCGATAATCGCCCCCGAGGCGAACTTTCCCGGCGCAATGGTTCGAGTGGGTGGATCGTCGCGTCGATAGGGTCTGAAACATTTCGAAGCACGGAAGGAACAAGCTGATGAGGAGAACGAAACGACTGCGTTCATGGCGGCTGGTGCTCGTATCGGCCTACATGATCGCGTCCACAGCGGAATGCGAGACCATCGACCCGCAAACCCAGGGAGGAGTTCGATGAAGGTTGGCAGATGGAAATCCAGCTTGGCCGCCGCCATGGCGACCACGTTGCTCGCGACGATGACCGCCTATCCGCTCACCGCGACGGCGCAATCGGTCAAGGGCATCATGATGTACGAAGATACCCGGACCGGCGCCTTCTACAGCAAGCCCGGCAAGGGTCGAATCGCCATCGGACACCTGTACCTCGATGCAGAGAAGCCGCCGGCAAGTACCGCTGGGGTGCAGGAGCAGGTACAGAAGGAAGTCAAAAAGCACGACGATGAACTGCGCGCCGAGTTCATGCAGAATCAGACCACGCTGCTGAAGAAGAACTCGGATCTGTCGCAGCAGGTCGCCGAGATGAAGCCTGCCTGGAAGGACTTCGGCGAACACTGGTTCAAGAAGGTATCCATCGGGACGACCGTATATGCCGACTATCGGTACCTTACACATACGGGATTCGGACCTGGCTTTACCGATACCCCGCAAGAGTGGCCGGGGCCCGGTAACAACGGCTTCAGTGCCTTCGACTTGAGCCGCGTCTATCTCAACTTCAAGTTCACCCCGACGGAAGACTTCATGATGCGGGTAACGCCGGATGTCTACTCGACTATCGGCACCGGATCGGCTGACACGGTAGGAAAATCGACGAGCTGGGGCAGTCAGCTCGACGGAAATCTCGGAGTGCGGCTCAAGTACGCGTTCCTAGACTACAATACGTTCTTCAAGAAGGTTCTGGCAGTCACGGCGATGGCGGACGACAAATTTACCTTCGGCCAGCAACAGGACCCTTTAATCGATTGGGAAGAAAACCTCTGGGGGTACCGCTATATTACGACGGTACCATGGAACTACCTGAGCTTGTCGTCCACCTTTGTCGGCGTTTCGATGAAGGGGCCGATAAAATTTCATGAGACCCAGTACGTCGACTACGATTTCGGCGTTTACAACAACGCGAACTTCCACCAGTTCGAGCAAGGCAACACCAAGACAGTGATGGGTCGCATAACTGTGAATCCGCTCGGAGCCAAGTCGCGTTATGACTCACTTGGTATTACCGCTTTCGGCGATTGGGGATGGGGCAATACAGCTCCCGATCTTTCGTCTTCCGGCGGCGGCAAGCAGACCTGGCGAGACGCTTTTCTCATCCACTACAACGCCAAGTCATGGGGCGTGATCGGCGAATACGACATCGGCAAGAACGCCTTCAGCAGTGGCAACTTGTACTCCGGTTCCGGGCCTTTTACCGGCGCAGGAAGCACGTTTGCTCCCTGGAACACGATGGTTACCGGCATCCTGAACAACGGCCAGGCGACGGAGCAAGGATTCGCCTTTCTTGGCCATGTGGAGATCCCGGGCACCCCGTTCACCGTAGTCGGGCTGTTCCAGCAATTCTTGCCGAACACCAAGGCCGACAAGAACCCACTCGACTTACAGCGCTACATGGTCGGCGTCGAGTACAAGGTCAACAAATATCTAAGGGTAGCAGTGGACAGCCAGAACCTCATGTACTCCCACGGCCAGTTCAGCTTCCCGAGCGAGTCCTTCGGACATACGGTGGTGCCGACTACCGCATTCGCGGTGCCGCGAGACACCCATGCGACGTACTTGAACATCGAATTCAACTACTAGATAACGCGCTCAGAAGAGGCCGCGGCGCGGGCGTAGCAATACGTCCGCGCCGGCCATCTCTCGGGAACCTTTCGAACCGGAAACCTCGCTCTGGACGACTCCAACCTTGCGCATCGAGCTGGGTCAAGAGTTACTCCGGTTCGGTCCCTTTGCCATTTGAGGTATCGTCGTGCGAATCGTTTCGACGAAAGGAAGGCCCTCGCGGACGAAATGCACAGAGACGGTGAACGGTTTAGTTATGGGGTCGTGCTACTGATCTTCGGGGCCCTCTCGGCGCCCGTGATCTTTCTGCATACCCAATTCACCGACAACTACGACGAAGCGAAGTATCATCTGCCGGCGATTCAGCGCTTCGCCGCGCAACTGCCGTACCCGGATCTTCGGCACTATAGTTCCGCGACAACCCCGCTCTACCATCTCGCCTTCGCCATCCTGGTGCGAATCGGAGCAGGCCTGACCGAGTTGCGCCTGGTTAACTTCGCAATATCGCTGGCGACGGTCTTGGTAGTGGTCGCGTACTTACGACGGGCATCAACTCCTGAATCCGGGAGCCTGGCGAACGCGGCCGCGCTGTTGTTCGCTACCTCTATATATGTTGTCGGACCTTCGGTGCGCCTGACCACCGACAATCTGGCACTCGGATGCAGCGTCGGAGTTCTGTACTTGCTCGATCTCGAGAACGAAGGGCATGCGTTTGGGTGGGCCGTTTTGCTGACGATGGTAGCGGTGCTGACCCGACAAACATATCTGTGGCTAATACCGTTGCTGTTCGCCTACGCCGTGACTAACAAGGAATGGGACTCTTCGCGCAAGCTGCGCGCGAGCGGTTTGTCGATGGTTCCATTGCTTTCGCTGCTGCCGTTCTTCCTCCTTTGGCATGGTCTTGCGAATGCCGACTTCGCGGCTAAGCATGAACTCTCTCACGGTATGTTGAATGGCAAAGCACTGGCCCTGGCAGTCTCGATGCTGGGGTTCTTTGCGCTAGTATTCACCCCTGCGCTGGCTAGAGTCTTGTCGGCGGCTCTAAACAGTAAGTTGCTGCCGGCGATTACCATTGCAGTAGCAGTAGCCCTCCTGCCTCTGCTAGGCGCCCACCCGGGCGCGTATCAGGTGCCGATGGAAGGGGGTTGGCTTCGCGCATTGGCCGAACATACCCCAGTATTGTTCGGCAACTGGGTCCTGTTCTGGCTGCTCTTCCCCGTCGGATGCGTGGTGATCGCTGCAATGTGCTATCACATCGCCGCTACCGGACAGGAGATCTGGGTTTTCGCGGCCTTCGGCTTGTGGCTTCTGGTTAACCTCATGCAGGGGCGCGCGATGGCGAAGTACTATGAGCCGTTCGAGATCGTTGTGATGGGCCGTTTCGCGGTGCGAGGACGCTCGGGATTCTGGGAGACCGTCCCCGTATGGCTGATGGCAGCGGTGTTCATAATTTTCGACATTTCCCGCTTCTGGCTGGGATCGGGATGGGCTTCGCCGGGCTACCTGAACAAGTAAAGTATCGCGACCGATGGCCACCGGGCCATCAACCAGCAGGTAGAGTGCCGCATCACGCCGTGGTGGACGACAGATCGCTCCAACGATTCGATTTTCCCGGCTGACACGACACCAGATGATCGATAAAATTGCCGGTCGCGCCGGCGATTTACTGACTTCGGCTGCAAGCCGCTCGCACTGGAATCGCAAACTGAGGTACATCATTGAGGCCATGAAGTTTTCTGAATTCGGAAATGGGGGCGAACCTCGGCAAAAGGAGTTTGCTCGTCCTCCCGTGGAAGCCCACGCGTGATTCGATTCCTGCAGTCGGCCGTTCTGTTCCTGAATTTAACGCCGCTAAAACATTTGTTTCGCCGCATCTACGCGATCGGCCTGCGCCGGGTCGTTTCCACCATGTCCAGGCACGGCGCGGTGTTCTGCATCCTGGGGTGCGGATCCTATTTCGAAGGGAGTCCCACCTATGGGCTCTCGGACATCGACCTCATCATCGTGTTGGATCGGAAGGTGCAGCGCTCCGATGCCGCACCGGGCGAGCTCGCCTATGCATACGACCGCGTGCGCCGCTTCTTTCCCTTTCTCGGCCGATGGTACGAGAAGGAAGCGAATCTGATTTTTCTGTCGGACCTCGACGCCGGCTTCCCGGCGCCCGAATCTTTCCGCGTACGCCTCAAGCAGCATCGCCTGACGACGCTGTTTGGGAAACCTCTCCCCTCCGGTCTCGTCAGCGGCCCCGTCACCACTAGCGAGGCCCTGGTGGAACTCGACACACTCATCCGCCTTTCGCTGATGACTGATGAAAGGAATGCCGGGCGGATGGTGTTCTGGAAACGAATCTTTACCAAGCTGATCGCAACGGCGGAGCTGCTCGATCTTCCGAAGCTCGCGGCCGAGTGGCGAGTCCGCCCGGACCTGGCATTTCTTGCAGAGAACGACCTACAGCTGTTTTTCCGCTACAGCCACCCGGATTTGATGTTTTCGCGATTTCTCGCACTGGCCCTGCAAATGTGCGCGGCCGTGAAGACGCGCGAACCCTGCGCGCGCATCGAACCTGTGGTCTGGACGCCGCGCGAGTGTAGCGAGCCTGTCGCGGAGCCAACCGCATCGATGCAGCCTCCTGCGCCTGCACGACTGAATGGCGACGCGCCGCTAAGTGTGAAGACCATGCCCTGGACCCCGATCGGACTTGGGCCGCGCCTGCTATATTTCCCCATCGAAGATCGCATCCCACTGATCGAGCTTCGCGAAGGAGCGTATCGAGCCCTTCATCGGCTGCGGCATGCGATGTCCAGGCAAGACCCTCCCGACGAAAACCTGCTGGTGTGGGCCGAGGGCTTCATGTTCATCGTGACGCCTCAATCGACCTTCGTCGATCTGATGTCCCTGGATCCGGTGCTTTATGCCAACGTCTACGCGACCTACCACGGATCACGTGCCTTTGAGATGCCGGTTAGTGTCGTCGAGGAACGAGAGGCTACCGCCAAAGGAATCTCCACCGGATTGGCCAACACCTATCGCACCAGCGATGGCCGCATATCCAAGCTCCCATACCCCTGCATCTATCGAGAGAACGATATTGAGGTGGTTGAGCATGCGCTTCGAATCATTCGCGCGCGCCTCGCGACCTCGGGCGATCGAATCCTGATCCGGCGGCTGGGCCATTTGTTCGAGTACTTGCGGCAGCGATACCCCGAGGCGCGTGACTTTTTCAGCGAGTTGGAGCGATATCGCGCTCATTTGTTCGACGAATTCTCGACCGCCTCAGTGGCGAATAATTTGTATCACTGCTTGCACCAGTTCATGGCGCAGTTCCTGTCGGGTGCAAGCACCATCGCGCTCGACCCGCTACGCTTACATCTGGATATCACCGTAGGAGTGATCACGCGCAATCGGGCCGACGATCTGGCGGAGATGCTCGAGTCGTTGACCCGTCAGCGGCGTCCGCCCGATGAGGTCCTGGTGGTCGACAATGGCTCGACCGATCATACCCAGGAGGTTACCGAGCGGTTCCGCGGCCGGCTGCCGATTCGACGCCATTTCCTGGCCGAGGCAGGCATTCCGGCGGCGCGAAACCTGGTGATCGAAAAAGCTTCTCACGACATCGTTTCGTTTATCGATGATGACTGCATCAGCGAGCCCCAGTGGCTCGAAGCCGTTGAGCGCGGGTTCCTGCGCGCGGAAAATGTGGGTGTAGTCGGAGGATGGGTTCGGCATGAGCCGGCGCCACATCCGTCCAGCGTCGATGACTACTATCGCATTTTCCATCACACCAAATCCTAGGATTCGGATGACGACAGACTTATGATTATCGATTTGCCTCTGAACATTGACAAAATTCACAGGGCCGTAGGCCAAGGACGGCCACTGCGGATGGGATTCTTTCACTTCTCGAACAACAATCTTTCGATCCGCAAGCAGTGCGCGCGAGACCTCGGCATGTATGACCTCAACGCGACCAAGTCGGAAGACGTGGAGCTGTGTTTCCGACTTGCTGTGAGTCCCGATTGGATCGCATGGCGCGAGGATGCCGCAGTGGTCCGTCACAAAGGACGCCGCACGCTGTGGCAGCTAATCTCTCAGATGTGGGGATGGGGACTATACGTCGGCTATCCCTACGCTAAGACCGGGATTCGGGGCGTGTATATGTATTGGATCGATGGACGCGAGCACGACCTTGCGGGACGCTTCGAAACGGCGCGCTTTCCCATCCTGATATGCGTGTTCGGCTGCGACTTCTATCTTGCCAACGGGTTCGCCATTCTAGCTCTCATGTCAGCAGTTACCGGCCATCTGATGCTTGCAGCTGCTGCCGCGGCGGCCTTAGCATGGCCGGCGCGCGGCTACCTCTACGACGTAAGGCACGCGGGCTTAGCTCCGTGGAAAACGGTCAAACTCGCGGTGGTGCACTACCTTACTAATGTCGCGTTTACCGTTGCATCGTTTGTCGGCGCGCTGCGCTATCGTGTG
This sequence comes from Binataceae bacterium (SeqCode), assembly GCA_041487255.1. Classification (GTDB taxonomy): domain Bacteria; phylum Desulfobacterota; class Binatia; order Binatales; family Binataceae; genus DATGKG01. The sequence continues at coordinate 7,960 of JBGPMZ010000031.1, forward strand.
ATCCTCCTCCCGTCGTCGATCTTTCGGCCTAACCGTACGATATAGGGCTGATCGAATGAGCTCTCAGGCCACAGGATGGCGCAATCAGCGCGCGCGTCTCCAGCATATCGTTCATATTGCGCGCGAGGCGTTCGGCAGCTATCGAGGGGTGGTGATGGAGCGCGTCCGCGTGCGGATCTCGCGCGAGTTGGCGCAGCGTAGAGCCCCGGCAATCCGGGCGCTCATTCGTCTTCGTTTGCGAACCAACTACAGCGCGGCCGATTTGCGAGCGGTGGACTTGCGCGGCCTCGACCTTCGCAAAGTGTCGTTCCGAGGCGCGAATCTCAGCGGAGCGCGCCTCGATGCCGGGGTGTTCGACGCCGACTTGACGGGCGCAGTGTTTACCAATGCAACGATTTCCGGTGTCGATCTACCTTCGGTCTCCAAAGGTATAGATTTGCGCGGAGCCAGGCTCCGCAATGTCCGCTGCGTGAGCAAGCGTTTGATAAGTGTCTGCTTGCGCGAGGTCGATATGCGCGGAGCCTCTCTGGCGGGCGCGAATTTCAAAGGCGCCGATTTGCGCTCCGCCGATCTAAGCGGCGCGGATCTCAGCGGGGCGATGCTGGACGCGGTGGACCTCGGCGGGCGCACAAATCTCCAAGGCGCCAACCTGACCGGAGCGAGTCTCCGCGCTGCGAATCTCGCAGGCGCCGATTTGACCGGCGCTAACTTGCGCGGGGCGGATCTGCGCGGGGCGAACCTCTCCCGCGCGAGTCTATACCTCGCCGATCTCACCGGAGCGGACCTGCGCGAAACGATACGAGAAGGCGTCCATGAGTGATTGTTTCAACCTCGGGCGCATTTCGATATCGTGCCGCTTATGAGCGACGGCACGATCGATACTCGGCCGGCCTTTGAGGCAATCAACCCGTCACCGCGTCTGGCGCGGCCGCTCGATCGCATCGCGATGCAGCTCACCACCTACTGCAATCTCCAGTGCAAGATGTGCAGTGTTTGGGAAGGCCGCCAGACCGGCGTGCCGCTGGAGCTGGCGAAAAAGCTGCTGCGCGACGCACGTAGCCTGGGCGCTCGCACCTTCGTGCCGCTCGGCGCCGAGAGTTTCATGCGCAAGGACTTCCTCGACATCGTCGAGTACGCCCACGAGATCGGCTACTGGTATCAGCCCATCGTCACCAACGGTACGATGATCACCGACCGGCATCTGGATCGGCTGGCCGGGTGTCCCTCCCTCAAGTTGCACATTTCGATCGACGGTCCGCGCGACATTCATGACGAGTTGCGAGGCGAAGGCAATTTCGACAAAGCAGTCGCGACGGCGCGCGAGTGCGTTGCGAGAGGAATCGGCATCGGATTGTCGGGGGTGATCCTGCGCGAAACCTTGCCCTATGTGGAGGCGCTGATCGATCTCGCCGCGGATCTAGGAATCAAAGAAGTCTCCTATCAACCCTTTCAGCAGGAGATCTCCGGGCCGGACAAAGACATCCCGCGTTTTTCCCTGGAGTTGGAGGCGCGCGACTCGATCGCCGCACGCATGACGGCGCTAGCCGAGCATGCGGCGCGCCGCAATGTCTGGATCTTCACCGAGGCGCTGTTCGGCGTCGTTCCCGACTATCTCGTCTACGGCAAGCGTCCGATTCCGCGCGGCGGTTGCGAGCTCCCATCGAAGATGCTGCTGGTGGATTGGCGCGGCGACGTCTACCCCTGCTTCTTCATGTGGACGGATGCGGATAAGATGGGAAACGTCTATCGCGAGCGCCTCGATCAAATCTGGCATTCCATCAAGCACAAGCAACTGCAGGTGCTGGCGCTCACCGAGCGTTGTCCGGGATGCCTCGCGGCCTGTTCGGATGTGCAATCCTTCGCCGAGAACGGCAATCAGCCAGACCTCGGCTGAAGAGCTTGCCGCCGGTTTGGCCGCGCGGACGGGAAGAAGAACTCACCTTCGATCGCCGGGTTTGTCGTGATGAATCCCTTGCGCGGTGTGAACCTCCGTTACTTCTTTGGCGCATACGGACACGACCTCGCGCCCAATGTCCGGCTCGGTGCGGGCCCGTACGATGTCGACGCGATGCGTATCTACCAGCCCCTGCTAGCGGCTCGTGAGATCGGATTCGTGGCCGTTCGGATCTGGCTGTGCGAGGGCGGCGAGGGCATCCTGATGAACGCCGACAATGTCTCCGGCGTGTCTCCAGTTCTGATCGAATCGGTAGCAGTCATCCAGGAGTGCGCGAGTTTGTGTGGTCTGAGAATTTATTGGACGCTGCTCGATGGCCATTCGCCAAGGCGCAGCCACGATACCATGTCGCGGGAAATTCTGAGCGTGCCCGACCAGACCGCACGATTCGCCGAATGCGTTGCGGCGCCGCTGGCGCGCCGCCTCGACCCTCACCTCACAGTGGCCCTCGAGGTCGTGAACGAGCCTGAGGCGCTGACCGCCGAGAGCCATGCCGGGATGGAAGAGTCTGCTCTGGAATGGGAGACGCTGGGCGTCGCAATCAAAACCATTGGCGATGCGGTTCGTGCCGAGCACGGCTCAGCCATCGTGACAGCAGGCGCGCAAGTTCGTGCACTTCCCTCGCTGTGGAGGAGTCCGGCTGGATTGAATGCGATCGATGTGCACCCGGACCCAGGGTCGA
>JBGPMZ010000032.1:0-10425 GCA_041487255.1 Binataceae bacterium (SeqCode)
ATCGCATCCTGGGAATCGAGGCGCACCTGTGCGGAATAGTGCTCAGTCGCTTCCCGATATGCCTGCGGCCACGCGATGCGCCGGGTTGGGACCACATGCACTGTGAGGCCGTGACCGATAGCAAAGGCCAGCGCGGACGGGACGAGCGACGTGAAGCTGCTCAGGTTGGACGCGTCGATCGTCGTTCCGGGCGGCACCGCTGAAGCCGCCGGCGCTCCAACTTCGCCCCCGGGGGTTGATGCGGCGTGCGCGACACCAATCGCCGCGCCGAGGAGGCACGCGACGATGACGGCGCCGAGAAGGCATGCATCACTCGCACCGCCGACCGTGCTCCCGCGCTCGCGCCGACAGCGGAAGCTCAAATACCACCCTTGATTTTCAACGCGCTCTGATAGAGCGGTGGCAGCAGGAACCGCGGCGACCGGCGGGTGCCGGCGAACTCGAAGAATCCGATGTCGACCAGCTGGTATGCGGTGTCAACCGCATCCTTTGGAGATATCCTCCAGATAGACGCCAGCGTTTCGCCGGTATGCTGGCTGATCTCATTTTCCAACTGCCGCATCCGTTCGCTGAGATGCGGATATTCGGCGCACAAGGTCTGCTGGAAGCGCACTCGTGCGACTTCCGGCAGCGCCTCGGTGAGCGAACTCGGATCGAACAGGCCGTCGCCCTCGGGAGGCGCCTGTCCCACCTCAAATCTCCGTAATTGGAGTTGGCGTGCGGCGGAGAGCAGATGAATCAGCTCCCGCGGCGAGGATTGCCGCGAACCGTCGCAAGTGTGCTGCAAGATCCAGTCAAAGCTTCTCAGCCGGTGGCCGGGGTCCAGCCGGCGCGGGAAAATCCGATAGAACACCGCTATCTGCTGGTTTCGGTCAGCCATCGTTTCATCGACATTGATACCGTAAAACTCCTGCAGCGCCGGATTGTGAAGTGCGCGCCGTATCACCAGATTGAGTAGAGACGCCTCGTCCCAGGAGATGGTCATCTGGCTGCTGATGTGACTTGCTTCGCGGAAGCCGGACTTCAGGATGCCGTTCCAGATATCGCTACGCAGAAAGATCTTGAGCGAGATGGCTGCGTACTTCCGCAAATCAAGATACACCCTGAAGAGAGCGCGCAGCGCGTTGCTTTCCAGCTCAGCCGATTCCGCAAACGCTACGTCCAGACGATCGAGGACCAACCACACCTTGAATTTTGCTTCTTCCAGCGCGGTGTTGGCCCAATCGAGGAGCTGATCGACCGACACCCAGCCGAGACTTTCTTCCAGACTGCCAGGTTCCATGAATCGGATCCGTCCGGTGACTCCCGAGGGCATCGCGTTTACGGGATTGAAATTCACGGTCGTCTCGAGTGCCAGCGGGTCCGCCCGCATTACTCGGCGCACGTAGTTGAAGGCCGTCTGCAGCACGCTTCGGAGCGAGACGGTTCTCGGCAGCAGGCGAGCCTCTTCCAGAGCCTCAACTACTTTTCGAAGATGGGGCGACGAGACCCCATAGTCGCGCACCGCATGCGTCACCAGCACCAGAAAGAACAGCTTCCAGAGATTGCGAAATTCAGCCTCATCCGCGGGCGGATTCGCCACCAGATCCCTGAATGCTACTGCTCCCCGTGGATTCTCGGCGGCGACGATGATTATTCCCCGATCGAACAGCTCCGAGGTCCGGCTCAGAAGCAGGGAGTAGAGCGCGCTTTTGCCGGACCCCTTCGGCCCGTAAACCACATCGATATCGCCGGCAAACAGTCTCTGCCATTGGTCGGTTTCAACGAAGTATGCGCTCAGATCGGCCCCTTCTTCCTCGGCCGTCGGTCTGCCGAAGGTCACCGCCTGAAGGACTTGCCGCTTCCCGGCCGCTGACGAGTTCATAAACTAAGGAGCGTTAGGCACCGGTTCGTTGGAGCATCACGGCGCGCGCCTGACATGTCAAGTTCCGTCCGCGGCGCGATTCGGCATCAGCGCGATAGCTGCCGACGATCTACGGACCCGAGCCTGTCGGGGGCGGCCGGTTCAGCCTCGTTCGGGCGGTGAGAACCTGCCGGCTCTATTGTTCCACGAGGACGCGGTTCTTATATTCAGGGTGTGCCCGAGAGCAGCGACGACCACGGCGATCGCGAGATTGGCAAGCCTCGCCGGCTGAGAACCTACAACCCCGTCACTTTCGTGCGGCGCGCGGCGGTTGACTTTGTAATCCGGCTGCTCACCAAGCCGCTGCGCGCCTATGCGCTCCATGTTCCCAACGACCTTGCCAATCTGAAGAAGTATATCCGCAAGGGCGACGTCATTCTGGTGGAAGGCAACGAGCGAATCAGCGAATGCATCAAGTACCTGACCCAGAGTTCGTGGTCCCATTCGGTGCTCTACGTCGGCGACGAACCGCTCAAGCGCAACCCCACCAGGCGCGCCGAGTTCATCGAACAGTATGGCGCGGATGCCGATTTTCTGGTGGTCGAGGCGCTGGTCGAGTCCGGGGTGGTCCTCACCCCGCTGAGCAAGTACCGCGACTTCAACATCCGCGTGTGCCGCCCCTACAATTTGTCGGGTGGCGACCTGCGCGAGGTGATCGATGAGGCCCTGCGGCACGTCGGCGATGTCTACGACATCAAGAACGTTGTGGACCTGGCGCGCTACTTCTTCCCGGTTTCGCTGGTACCGCGGCGCTTCCGGCGTCAGGCGTTGCAGTTCGGCAGCGGCGAGCCGACGCACGTCATTTGCTCCAGCCTCATCGCCGAATGCTTCGACCGGGTAGGGTTCCCGATCGTAGCGAAATTCGCGCAGCCGCCGGATCCCACTGCAATCCCCCTGCGGCGCACCATATGGAGAGTGAAGCCGCGGCCCGATGCGCATCCGTACGGAATCATGCGCCGGGTGTCACCGACCCTGATCACGCCGCGCGATTTCGATTTGTCGCCGTATTTCGAAATTATCAAGTTCAATGTAATAGAGAATCTCAGGTTCGATTATCGCAAGATTCTATGGGCCGAAGATGAGCAGGTGATTCCAGCGAAGAAACCTGCTTAAGCTGAGGGAGCGAAAGGTTTCGGCTACCGGGAGACTCATTTGAACGACGAACGAGAAAACTCGAATGACCGGCGCGAAATGCTGGAGAAGGCGATCGCGAAGATCCTCCATCGGCACTGCAACTTCGGCTGGGCCAACTACTACATCCCGAGCGAGAAATTCCCCAGCCTCATCGAGGAGCTGGTCGAGGTCTTAAGCCCCGGCGGCCAGGTCGGTCACGGCGAACTGGTAAACTTCCTGCTCGGAACGCAACGCCTGTCATCGATTCAGGAGCGGGCCGCGAAGCTGGAGCAGGAGTTTGCGATCTATCGACGCACCAACGAATAGCGAACCTGCATCGGCCCGACTCAATTCACCGATTGAGTCTGCCGCCGATCTGCGAGGAACAAGGTCGAGTATCGCTTGAGAAGATCCAGGATGCGCTGGTTGTCCCGATCGTTGCCGACGATCGTTCGCATCGCCATCCCCTCCATCAACGAGAACATGAAGGCCGGGATGAGGTCGAACTCGGTGCTCAGTGGCGAGGGCCCGAAAATCTCCGCGAAGTAAACCTTGAGATCTCCCTGGAAGCGTTCGTTCATCGCGCGCAGCGCCTCCCGCAATGCCTTGTCGGTGCGCGAGGCGACGACCAGCTCGAGCCATGCGTGGAAGACCGGCCCCTGGAACATCGTCCACAGCAGCTCGACGGCAATCGGCCTGCGGTCCGTCTCGGGTGGAACATTGGCGAAGGCCTTGCCGAATTCCTCGAGGCGCAAGCGAAAGACGTGCTCCACCGAAGCGATCACGAGGTCTTCCTTGCGCGGATAGTGATGCAACTGAGCGCCGCGCGAGACACGGGCGCGCTTCGCGATTTCAGTGGTTGTAGTACTCGCGTAGCCGAGCCGGGCGAGGCAGTCGACGGTCGCGTCGAGCAAGCGCGCGCGCATTCGGTTGCTGCGTTCTTCCTGAGTGCGTCGGCGTGGCAGGGAAGTGGCTAGTGATGTTGCCATAAGTCGCCTCAAAATAATCACCAGCATACAAACAGTCAAGCCTGCTTGGAACTCGACTGTGAACAGCCTGCCCAGCGCGCCAAGTCTTAGCGCAGGATCGCTTTCTCCTCGGTGAGTTGCTGCGCTTCGAAGGCCGCCTCATGCACCATCTTGCCTGGAAACCGGTCATGCAGCGGGCTCAACCGCGAGGCGAAGGCGACCGTCGCGTGCGCCATCTTTGCGATCGCGCCGAACGGGTAGGGCACCAATTCCGCAGCGTCATGGAACTCTGCCAACGCCATGTCATCCCATCCGAGCAGTCCCGAGATGAACAAGTAGATGGGAAGCGACCCGAAAAGGCATACCAGCACGATCATCCACGAGTTCGCGATATGGCCCGGACCGCTCCACGCATGGCGAGCAAACGCATCGAGGATGAGGTAATTGCCGAGCGCCGCTAGCGCCGGGTTGATGAGCGTCTGCCACACGCTGATGAGAGGTTTGACCACGTAGCGCGCCATCGCCGGCCATGCGACCAGCGACTTCGCCAGCGACGAAAGAGCGAAGGCGTAGAAGACTCCGTAGAAACCGAAGTGTGAAATCAGCAGCAGCGAAAGGATAATGCGTCCGATGTGCTCGACCGCCACCGTCATGGTGAACAGCCCGGTTTTGCCGACGCCCTGAAAAACCTGGTCGGGAAGCCGCGTCGAAAAGTCGAACACCCGCCAGACGTGCATCAGCCCAATCACCGAGGCCGCGCGCAGGAACTGTGGCGGAAGCAGCCCGGTAATGAAGATGTCGGAGAAGGCGAGGAACGCGCCGCCCAGCATCGTCGCGATCATGATGCCCCAGCGCAGGCTCTGGTCGAGGTATCGCTGCGTCAGGCGCAGCATTCCGGTCGAGTAGCTCTCCGAGACCGACGGCATCAGCGTCACGAACATGTACGCGCCGGTCTCGATGTAGGGATACGTCAGGGTGAACGTCAGCAACCAGATTTCGTTGAGCTCGAAGAAGTTGGGGATCATCGCCAGCATGATGATCGGCAGCAATCCCCAACTCGCCGCCGAGAGCATGTTGCCGGCGGTGAGCTTCGCGCCGAAGACCAGGGAGTTCCGGATGGTGTCCTTGTCGAAGTGCGCGAGGAAAATCGTCGTCAGCCGGAAACCCATCCCGTGGTAGAAGAATGAGCACAACGCGCCCATCACGAGGTTACTCACGACGCCGCCCAGCGCAAACCCGAACACCACGCCCATCCCCTCGCCGAACACCGGATGCAGCAAGCCCCAGTGCCGCATGTAGATCGCAGTCGCCATCTGGATCAGCGGGGTCAGCAGATACGTCAGCACCACCAGCACCTGCGCATAGTCGAAGCGCTGCAACGCGCGAAACAGGTTGGTGTAAATCGCGGTGAAGCCGGGGAACTGGCTCAGCGTGTGCAGGATCACGAACCAGCTCAGAAACGCGACACTGGTTGCGGGCATAAAGATCGCCGCCATAATTCCAAGAATCGTCACCGTGAGCACGCCGCCGAGCGCATGAAACCAGATGAAGAACTGCGCGTAAGTGATCGCGCGTTCGGGATCGCGCACTCGATATTCGGCGAAATACTTCACCATCGCCTGCCCGGTGCCGAGGTCGAGCAATGCGAAGAAAAATCCCATGAACTGCGTGACCGCGCCCCATGCGCCGCGGGCTTCGAGAAACGGATTGACGTAGTTGCGTTCGATGTAAAACGTGAACACGAAGTTGAACGGAATCATTACCAGCAGCGAGAGCAGATAGTTGTAGAAGAATCCCGAGAGCGGGCGATGGAATCCCACCACCTCCCATCGCGGATCGCCTCGATACGCGAGGCCCCCGCTCTTCGGCGCTTCCGCAACCAGCGGAAGTGCCGCGGCGCCCAGCGACGACGGCCGCGGTTCGTGCGCGATCGGCCGGTAGAAGTGGCTGAGCGCTTCCGGATGCTTGATGCTGTAGCGACGCACGAACATCAACGCGATCGCAAAGATCGCAAACAGCGACATGAAGATCGCCGCGAGGATCAGAATCTGCGATCCGTGCGGAACCGGCGCGGCGATCCATTTGCGGAAAGGGACCGGCGTGATATGCGCCGAGGTTCGCGTGAGATCGTAGAGAAGCCAATTGAAGTAGGGCCAACGCTGGAAGTCGTAGTTGCGTGCGCCTTCGATGCCCGCGAGCATCGTGGCATAGCTGCGCATGCGCTCAGCCTGGTTGCCCTCGGTCAGCCACGCGTTGAGCACGTAGATGGTGCCGCGGCCGAGTTCGAGCTTCACCAGGATCGGCGTATGAGGATGGACCGGGTCCTTGTCGCTGGTCGCAACCAGGACGTCGCCGCGATTGACGTTGAGGATCCACCGTTCGAAGACCCGCACCGCCGATTCCCAACTGATGCTGCCGGCGAGCGGATCGCGTGGCGCGCCGGTGTACTCGATCACCGCGCCGAGCTTTTCGGCTTCCGCCGCATGATACGGTCCCTCGGCGGCCACGACCGGATTGCCGATTTTGATGGCGTCGTCGGTGAGCGCAGCGAGCGATTCGGCCGGGGTGTCCTTGCCGAGCACGATAACCGCGCCCATCCCGCCAACGATGAATCCCTTGAGCCGATCCAGCTCGGGGCCGGGTGGCGGGAGCGTGTCGTCGAACACCGCGCATCGCGCGCTCTCCAGTGAACCGACCCGATGCGTCGAGGGATCGATCGCGAGCCGATCGAGGATCAGGTTTTCGCGGCCGGCATAAAAAAGCGGAAGCGGCTGCTCGGTGTATGCGAGCGCCGCTCCGGTTGCGAGGCTAAGAAATATCGTGGCGAGGATGACCCTCGCCAAGTACCGCCGGTTAATGCATGTTGAAACCGCCACAAACCGAAACCGACTGTCCTGTGGTGGCGCCGCTTAAGTCGCTCGCGATGAATACCGCGAGCTCAGCGACCTCCTCCGGCTCAACCATTCTTTTTATCGCGCCGCTTTGCACAGAGCGAGCGTTGAAGTCGTCCACCGACATGCCGAATCGATCGGCGATCTTGCCGATCCCGGTTTTGCTGATCGTCCATCCAGCTCGCGGGGGTCCTGGACATATGACGCGCATCCGACACCTCCATCAAGAAATGTTAACTGGAATTCGCTTCGAACAGATACTACAAGGGTTGCAGAGGAATCCAAGGATCAGATCGCGAGGAGCTAAATAGTTAACACTCTGCCCACAGAGGCCGGAAGGGGCGTGCAGCGCCGCAGCCGAACTCACCCGGCGCAGTAGCGCCACCCTCTCCTGGCAGGAGAGGGAAAAAGGAAAGCGGACAACTCTGGTAGCGCAGCGGAGTCGAGGAAAAATCAGGTTGCTTAACACTCTGCCCGAGAGAGGCCCGAAGGGGGCGCGCAGCGCCGCAGCGCAGCTGCTTCCGAGGCGGAGCGCAGCGGAGTCGAGGAAAAATTAAGATGGATGCTATCGAAGTGATCATGAGTCGCAAGGTCCAGCGCGCATTTTCCAACCAGCCGGTCGAAACCGAGAAGCTCGCGGCGATAGTCGACGCCGGGCGTCATGCGATGAGCGCGCGGAACCTGCAGCCGTGGCAGTTCATCGTGGTGCGCGACCGCGAGCGCCTCAAGGCGATGGGCGCGGTGTGCACGACCGGCCGCTTCGTCGCCGATGCGCCCGCAGCCGTCGTCATACTCAAAGACGCCGGCAATGCGCGATGGGCCGACGTCGATTGCGCGCAGGCGGTGCAGAACATGGCGACCGCTGGATGGGCACTCGGGCTGGGGACGTGCTGGGTCGGGAACTTCGATGCGGCCGCGCTGAAGGAGATGCTCGGGTTTCCGGAAGGATGGGCGGTGTTCACGATTCTTCCGTTCGGCTATGCCGATGAGAAGAATCCGCCGCAAGCGCGCCCACTGAAGAAGCGCGCCGAGATGGTGCATTACGAGAGGTATGGCCAAGCGAAGCCGACTTAGGGCTTCGCTCTCCTTTCGCTCGATCTGGTTACTTCTCCCCCATCTGATTGGGGGAGATGGGCCGGCACGAGTTCGTGCGATGGCTGCGCACACGAATCGTGACGGGCCAGAGAGGGACATCAGCTCTGGATTCTGAGACTGCCGGGTCGAGCGTACCAAGCTTGTCGACGCAGAGTCGATAGTGGTCGGGAGAGTCTTGGTATGACGCTGTTTGGACGATAGACGCTACCGAAAAAGGCCGAGTTTCCTCGATTAATTGGGTTTGTTTTGACGAAAATGGGGTGCTCCAGGACACATGCTGGAAGCCATTGTGCCAATCGAGGTCCTTCGCGGACTCAGGACCATTATTCGGCGATGCCGAATAATGGGTTTGTTTTTGCGATTCTGACTGCCATCCGGATTTGCATGCTCGGGCTGTTCCCGGCCTCGATTCTCCTCAAGGCACCGGCTTGCAGCCTGTGCCGCCGGTTTTCGATCTTGTTTCTCTTGGTAGCACAGGCTTCTAGCCTGCGTGCGTCGATGGCCAAATATCAAGAATCCTTTGTTTTCAGGTACTTGGTGGCTTCGTTTGGTAAAATCCGTAGGTGCTGACAGCTACCCTCATAACGATTGCGGCGCCCATTTTGAGCGCCGCAAACCACATGATAGCAGATTTCGACCGTCTGCGAATGCCGAGATCGAGACTCAAATGGTAGAAAGCGACCAAACCGAATCGCTACTCTAGGACGAGCATGGCAGAGGTAATGAAGCCATCAGTGGAGAACCGCGAAATCTCAATATGTCCTCGAGCAATCGAGCGGAAACCTTGTTTCAGCTTTCCGCAGGCGGCGGCGGTCTTGTTTTTACTGGTCGTGACGGCCCTTGCCTTCGCCGCGATTGTCAACGCACCGCTTTCGTATGATGGCGCGTTCCACTTTTTTCAAATTGTCGACACCCAAGCGATTCGCTCAGGCCGGAGGCCGTTCAATGCGCCGTTACAGTTTCCGACCGTAGTCGCGAGTCATTTCACCCACAACCTCGCGATCCTCAGACTGATTTTCAGTACTTGCTATGTGGCGATTCCGGCGATCGCGCTGGTAGCATCGTGGATCATCTGCGGTCCGACGCGCCGTTCGCGATTCGCATGGCCGGCACTCTCGATTTGTTTGGCCGCGTTACCGGGGCAGTTCGCCTTTCACGCGGAGGGAATCCACGGCGCGAATCTGCTGTGGCCCGCATTGCTCTTTGCGGTTGGCGATTTATCGCCGAGCCACTTGCCCTTGGTAATGATCCTGGCGATCGGCGCATGGGGCGCATACGCCGCAATGGCGGTTCACCTTGCTACCGTCGCGATGGCGGCGTTTTTGTCCGCATTGACGCGACCGGCCGTCCGAATTCGCGGACTGGTCTTTGGCGCAGTAATGACCCTCATGGCGTTGACGAGGATGCTCAAGCCATTGGGTCCCTACGAAAAGAGGACCTTGGGACTTGGTGTCCTGAAATTCACATTTTATAGCGCGGTGCTCGGCTGGCCCTTGCTCTCAGCCCTGCTCACCTTGATAGCGGGTGCAGCGTTTTTGTGGTCTTGCATTTCACGAAGAAACGCTGCAATTGCATCGCACATTGCCACCATCGCGATTGTTTTGGGCGGAGTTTGCCTGGTTCCCTGGGCGATTAGACCCAGTAGTTGGACCGATGCTCAGGGATACCGATTCTGGTATCCGGCAATCGCGATGATGCTGATGTTCGGCGCGGTGGTGGAATCGCTGTGGACTTCGGCGACTAGTGAGAGCCTGCTTCGACCGCGCAGGGCAGGGTCCTTGATTTCGCTTGGAGGCGTTTTCCTCCTCGTCCTATCCCTTCAAAGTCTGACCTGGATGAATTTGACTCGGAGGCTTTCGAACCTAATTGCGAATGCGGATGTTGCGTGTGTTTCGAGGGCTCAAATCGAATGGCTCAAAGATACCCCCCTGCAGCATTGGAGCGTCGCCTACTACGCAATAGATTTGCAGTCGCAGACGCCTTCGATGGTCATGCTCGAAGGCAATGATTGTGCGACTCTGGCGGCGAGCGGGAAACTACGCGTCGGTTTGTGGAGTCAATTTCGCCAGGCGCCAGACCGATGGTTTGATTTCAGCCGCGTACGTCCCGTGAACCGGCGGCCTTGAGCAGAGGTTCCGAGGGATACGAGCCGCGTCTTTCCCGTGGTAGATTTCCTTCGCGAGGATCATCATCCGAAGGACCCTAACGCTATGGCAATCAAACAGCAGAAGCCCGCCGAGGCTCACGATACCCTGACCAGGAATCCCGGCGCGATTTACCTCGACGTCCGCACTGAGGGCGAGTTCGCCAATGGTCATCCGGCCGGCGCGCTCAATGTTCCGGTCGTATTCATCAAGGGTCCCGGCAACATGCAGCTCAACGACGACTTCGAAACGATCGTCGACAAAGTCATCCCGAAGAACACCAAGCTGATCGTCGGATGCCTCTCCGGCGG
>JBGPMZ010000033.1:0-10414 GCA_041487255.1 Binataceae bacterium (SeqCode)
AATCAGGGCACCATCGTGCCCGCGATCAAACGCCACTACATTCGTATCAATCCGGTCGATCCCAACGAGCTGCAACCGGACGAAGATCCCGATCATGGGACGGTGGGGATAAAAAATCGCCCGCCTGGCAGCGAGTGGGAATTTCCCGCCTCGAAGGTCGTGGACGGAGGATTCCTGGAGCTGGTCCGCTATGGAATCCGCAAAGCCGACGATCCGCTGATCGAGGCCTCGGTCAGGGTCATCGATGCCGCATTGCGCAACGATTTTCCGCAGGGGCCGTGCTTTCGGCGCTATTCATATGATGGATACGGCCAGCAGGACGACGGCGGCGCATTCACCAGCTATGGTCGCGGGCGGCCGTGGCCGCTGCTGACCGGAGAGCGGGGGCATTATGAGCTCGCGGCGGGGCATGATGCGCTGGTCTACATCCGCGCGATGGAAGGTTTCGCCAATCCTACGCGTCTGCTGCCGGAGCAAATCTGGGATCAGGGGGACATCCCCTCGCAGCTGTTATTTCACGGACGTCAAACAGGATCAGCTATGCCGCTGATGTGGGCCCACGCCGAATACATCAAGCTGCTGCGCTCGGCCGCCGACGGCAAGGTGTTCGATTTCCTCCCGGAGGTCGCCGCGCGATACATCAGCGGACCGCGCCGGAAACGAATCGAGATATGGAAGCATAATCGCCGGCCCAAGGCGGTCCGTGCAGGAAGCCTGCTCCGCATCCAGGCGAGAGAAGCTTTCAGGCTGCATTGGACTCGCGACGAATGGCATACGGTCCTCGAAACCGCCTCGACCATGACGCCGCTCGGCCTGGCTCACGTCGATATCGAGGTCGCATCCGATGACGCCGCGGCTTTCCGCTTCACCTTCCATTGGCGCGAACCCGACCGCTGGGAAGGCTGCGACTACCTGATCGAGATCGAGTCGTGAGGGCGGCTATTTAACGATCGGCAAGCCGGCGGTCGTCGAGTCGGGCTACGGGTTGTCCAAAATCTCGCGAATCGAAAAGCGCTCGCGCAACGAATCCAACAGCGCGCGCACGTCTTCCTCTACATCCGCCGAAAAATACAGCTTCAGATGATGCTGCTTCGGGTCATCGGTACGCAGCGTCGCGAGGTTGTCGTACGACTCGACGATCGCCTTGAACGTCGCGATCTTCGCGGGCTCGATTGCAAAGCGAATCGTCTTCAGATGCGGCTCATCATTCGCTTTGCTCATGTTTACGTCGGGGGCTCTCACGCCTAAATTCTAGCAATGACTCTGCCGCGACTCATCTTCGTAACCGGCAAGGGCGGCACCGGCAAGAGCACCGTCGCGGCATCGATGGCGCTGGCACTCTCGCGACGGCGTCCCACTACACTGGCCGACCTGGATAAGCGGCGATCGGCGCTGCGCTTGCTCGGCGGTAGCAATGCTGACAGCGCCGCCAAGCCTTTCAAGGTCGCGGCGCACCTCGATGGAATCGCTCTCCGCCCGCATGCCGAACTCGAGGCCTTCATCGAGCGCATCGTGCCGCTAAAGGCGCTCTCGCGAAGGATGCTGCAGAGCAGAACCTTCGGGTTCGTTACCGCCGCGCTGCCGGGTCTCGAGGCATTTCTGATGCTGGACAGACTACGCATCATGGCCGGAGACGCAGCGCTGAAGGACCACTACATAGTCGTCGATGGGCCGGCCTCGGGCAGCGCGCTGGAGTTTCTGTCCGTCGCCGAGGGAGTCAAAGGAATCGCGCCGAGCGGTACGCTCAATCGGCTCGCGTCCGGCGTGCACTCGTTTCTCATCGATGGCGCCCGCTTCGGCGTCGCGATCACCGCGAGCCCTGAAGAGATGGCGCTGCGCGAGGCGATCGAAACAGCCGACCTGCTGAAGAATCGCCTCGGCATCAAATGGATCGTCGCGGTTCTCAATTCGACCTCCAAGGCACTTTTCGATGCGGCCGATCTCGCTGCCCTCACTCCGCTGAAAGCGCATGCGCATCTGGCGTTGCGGCGCAACGCGATCGCCGAGTACACCATTCGCGCGCGCGAACAGCTCAAAGCGGCTGACCTGCGCGTAATCGAACTGCCGACGCTGTTCCTTCCCGAGTTGGGAAAGAAGGGCGCTGGTCAGCTTGCCGACCGACTCGGGAAGGCGCTGCCGCTGCAATGAACCCGCCGCTCGATTTCAAGGATCATCGCCTCGTCATCTGTCTCGGTCCCGGCGGCGTCGGCAAAACCACCATCAGCGCCGCGCTCGCACTGTATGGCGCGATCGAGGGCCGCTCCGTCGACGTGATGACGGTCGATCCCGCGCCGCGCCTCCTCGATGCGCTCGGACTCGATGCGTCGTCCGCACAGCCGCAGCGCGTGCCGCTCGATGGCGTGCTCGACCATAGTCATAGCTCGCACCCGCGCCTGCGCGCGCTCAAGCTGGATCCGAAAGCCACTTTCGATGCGCTGGTGAATCGCTACGCGCCCTCGCACGCCGCGCGCGACGCTATCCTCGAAAATCGCATCTATCGCAATCTGTCCAACGCGCTTTCCGGCGTCGGCGACTACATGGCGATGGAGAAGTTGCTGGAACTTTATCTTGCGCCCGACGCCGATCTGATCGTCCTCGACACTCCGCCCGCGAGCGAGGCGATCGATTTTCTCGACGCGCCGCGCCGCTTGCTCGACCTGCTGAATTCGCGCGCGATCACGCTGCTGGGGCGCTCGGGCGGAAGTTTGCTGCGGGGCCTGAAAATGGTCGACTTCGCGGCGCGCACCGTGCTCAGCGCATTCGACCGGGCAACCGGGCTGCATCTGCTCGGCGATGTGCAGGCATTCGTCGAAAGCTTCGCCGGAATGTATGCCGGGTTTGCCGAGCGCGCGCAAAAGGCGGGCGAGCTGTTGCATTCGAGCGAGACTATCATCGTGATCGTCACTACTCCCGAAACCGCGCGCATCACGCAAGCACGCGAATTCGCCACGGCGCTCGAGGCCGCGGGGCTCAAGGTCGGCGCCGTGATCGTCAATCGCATGATGCCGGAAATTCCCGATGCCGCGGAGATTGCGCGCGCAAAAATCTCGCCCTCGCTAAAGCGAAAGCTCGCGCGCAACCTCAAGGACTTCCGGGCCTTGAAGCAGCGCGAGGCGCACGCGCTGAAGGATTTGCGCGCCGGGCTCTCGTCCACGTCGCTGATTTTGGGAGCCCCGGACCTCGGGCGCGAGCCGCGCACGCTGGCGGATTTGGCCGAGATCGCGCGCAGCCTGGCCGTTTACTCCTCCCCTGTATGAAATCAGGGGAGGGACCTGACCTGCTTCATCGATGATTTCATCGTCGCGAAAGATGCGCAGTGAGAAACGATCGGACCAGCTCAAGCCGATTTAGATGAAATGTGCTATCCTGCGGTTGCGGCGCCCAGAGGAAGGGTGCCGTCGTCGTTGTGAGGTGGGATGGCCATATGCTGAATTACATAAACGAACCCACCAAGTAACTGAAAATAAAGGGTTTTCGATTCTTGGCTATCGAAGAAACACAGGCTGAAGCCTGTGCTACAAAACAAAGTCACTGCGAGCATCGCGAGCAGTGGTCCTGAGGCTCGGCGAAGGACCTCGAATGGCATCAACGTCGGACCTGAAGACGCAGAAACAAACCCACCACATTGCGGCTATCGAGACCCTTCGCTCCGCTCTGGGCGACTGCTCGCACACGGCTCGCGGTCGAATCGCGAAAACAAACCCACTGTGGCGAGAGCGGTGTGACTGGCGATTTTTACGAAACGAAGCCAAATAGGCCAGGAAATCCAAGGATTCTGCCGACAAACTTGTCGTTAGAAGCGGCGCTGACATTAGCTCGAGTCTTTATCGACGCGGTGTCGATAACTCGAGGAGCCCGGAGCATCAGAGGCAGAATCCGGAGCTGATGTCCCTCTCTGACCCGTCACGCTTTTCGCTCGCGGCCAGCGCAAAAATCGCGCCGGGCCATCTCCCCCAAACATATGGGGGAGACGCAGAAAGACGGGGAGAGATGCAGAGCGGCAAGAGAGGCGGTTGGTTCAGTCTTTCTTGCGCGCGCGAGGCCTGGGCGCTGATGGCTTTTTCTCGCCGCCTTCGGCCAGGATGCGATCCAGCTTGATGTTCAGGTTCAGCAGCTGGCTGCTCAGATGATCCAGCCGCTGCTTCAAATCGCGCACGTCCTTCTTGGTGGGGATGTTGACGAAATCGAGCACCGTCTCGACGTTGCGGTCGAAGGTCTGCTTGTTCGCCATGAAGCGCTCCCCGGCGCGGCCAAATCTGCCGCGCAGCCGGTCATTGCTCATAACCTCATTGAAGAACGACGAGATGCCCTCTTCGCCCATCGCCCGCAGCTTCGAAATCAGATTTTCAGCGTCGCGTTGTGCCATCGTTCAAAATATAAGTGAAAATGGCAGCGTTAAGAAGTTACCCCACTGCGTCGGAATTGAGACCCGAAGGGGGCGCGCAGCGGAGTCGAGGGAATACTATAGAGACCATCGCCACCATCGTCGCCTATGCCTCCGGCTTCGCCCTGATGCGGCCCCACGAGAGCGCGGCCAATCTGCTCGCGACTTCGCTCGCCGTCGATGCCTCGCTGGCGCCGCTGACCGCGATCGTCGCGATGCGCCGCGGCCGCGCCACGAAGTTATGGGCGATCGTCGGATTCGCGTTCGGGCTATGGGCGTTCATCGCGGTGCTGCTGATCGGCAAACCGAAACAAACGAGGCCGCGTCAGCCGGACCAGTTCCCGCCTACTTCTGATGCTGCTTGATGAACTCGAGTGTCGGCGCAAACACCGCTTCCTCGGACTGATTGCCGCATAGCACGTCGAGATGTCCGGTGCCGTCGAGCTTGGTGAAGCTCACGTCCGTGGCGCCGGCGCCTGTAGAATGAGCTGACTTCTCAACCATCGCAGGCCAGTCCGGCGCGATGTTGGTGCTCGCGAACGCGATCACCGGCACCTGCGATTTCCCCAGCGCCGCGAGCCGCTCTGGAGTGAACGGATTTTCGAAATCCTGCACCGTCGGCCAGTACCGATCGTAAGTGATGAGCAACTTCGCCAGCTCGACGGCGTCCGACTTGCCGCCCTGCGGATTGGCGAGGCCGCCATGGCCGCCGAAAACCCCGCCC
Source organism: Binataceae bacterium (SeqCode) (assembly GCA_041487255.1). GTDB lineage: Bacteria > Desulfobacterota > Binatia > Binatales > Binataceae > DATGKG01. Next base: position 5,109 of record JBGPMZ010000033.1, read on the forward strand.
GCGTCGTAAACCACATGCTCGAGGTTTTCGCGCGCGGTCTTGTACTTCGGAATCGGCGCGGGACCGTCGGGATTCGCAATCACCATCTCCATCAACTTCTTGCGCTTGTCGTAGGTGAGATGCACACCGCCGATGTCGTCAGCGTAAATATCCGCGGGCGCGGTCGGCGGTGTGCGCAGCGAAATGAAACCGTCGAGCACGATGATGCCTTGCACGTTTTCCGGATGGAGCGCCGTGTAGAAATACTCATTGGTCACGCCGCGGCTGAACCCGGCCAGGAAGATCTTCTTTCGATGCGTATGCGCAAGTACGAAGCTCACCGCGACATCGATGTCCGATGCGAACAGGTTGTAGGTCCATCCCTTGAGTTCCTTGAGGTCGCTCTGCGGGGTCTCGGGCGGAATGTAGTGGGTGCGATAGTCCATCGCCCAGAAATCGACGCCGTGGCTGGCGAGGTAGAGCGCGAGCGAATGCTTGACGTCGTCGGGCGCGACGATGCCGTTCATGTTGGTGCCGGGAAGGTAAAGCACCACCAGCTCCGGACTCTCGGGCGGCGTCTTTCCGATCGCAACCTGATGAAGTCCGATTTTGTCAAACGGCGAGGTGCCGCGGACATCTTCGAAACGCCACTCGGTGACGGTCGGCGCATCCTTGAACGAATGCGCCTCGCCCAGCGCCACGAATCCTTCGGTGGGCGTGGCCGCGCGAGCGACGAGCGGCGCCGTCGCGAGGAACGCGACGAGCAGCGTCAGGTGGATGACGAAGCGCAGCATTTTATGGGGATGCATCACAGGTCCTCGCTTCGGATTCAGTTTGATATGCGTAGATCACGCACCATCGAGCGGCTTCTTATACCACAGGCTCAATCGCAGTTGATCTATCGATACAGCCGTGCGAAACACTGTGGACCGTCTCATGAAAATCTCGCATTGGGAGTCGACCGAATGAGCAAAGTTGAATTCGCGCTGTTCTCGCCGCAAGCCGGCCAATCGACCGCCGCGTTGTTCGAGCGCGCCGCGCTATGCGAAAAGCTCGGGTACCATTCGATCTGGCTGGTCGATCATTTCTGGACCCGCGGGATGCCCGACCTCGATCACGTCGAGGCGCTCACCATGATGGCGGGACTCGCGGCGCGCACCGAAAGGATTCGCATCGGGACGCTGGTGCTGTGTAATTCGTTTCGCAATCCGGCGCTGCTCGCGAAGTCGCTGACCACGATCGATCACATCAGTAACGGGCGGCTCGAAGTCGGCATCGGCGCGGGATGGATGGATGAAGAATATCGCGCCTACGGCTACCAGTTTCCCGAGACCCCGGTGCGTCTGAAGCAACTTCAAGAAGGACTTGAGATTCTCAAGCTGATGCTCGGCCCCGAGAAGAAGCCTTCGTTCAAGGGCAAGTACTATTCGATCGACGGCGCGATGAATAATCCCAAGCCGGTGCAGAAGCCACATCCGCCCATCACGGTCGGGGGCAGCGGCGAAAAGGTGATGCTGAAACTGGTCGCGAAGTATGCCGACCGCTGGAATTGCCCGGCCGGTTACGACAGCTTCGAGCGCAAGTTCAACGTGCTCAAGGATCACTGCACCAAGGTCGGCCGCAAGCTGGACGAGATCAACATTTCCGAGCAGCTCCTCGTATGCATCGGCAACAACGACGCCGAGGTCGAGCAGAAGTGGAAGATGGCGCAGGGCCTCAAGCCGTTCTCGATCACCGGCATCAAGGGGACGCCGTCGCAGCTCGTCGAGCATTTGAAGAATCGCGTGAAGATGGGGATCACGACGTTCACGATTTTCTTCAGCGACTTCGCACCTCCTGCAACTCTGGAGCTGTTCGCGAAAGAGGTAATGCCGGCATTCACCGGTGATTCCGAGCAGATAGCGAGCGAGTCAGCGAAGCGCAGTGCATAGGAGTCGGAGCGACCCCGCTTCGAAGAAAAATTAGAGAGGTTTGCCACTGGATGCCCCGCGTCTAACCGAATACCTCAAGCGCAGGATGCCGCATGCCATCGACTTGCGCGTCCTCAACTTGGTGCGGATTCCGGGCGGCTCCTCGCGCGAGACTTATTCCTTCGATGTCGAGTGGAAGGAAAGCGGCAAGCATCAGACCCGACCGATGATCGGGCGGCGCGATCCGACCGGCGGACTGCTCAAGTCGGAGCGTGAGCGCGAATTCAAAGTCGTCGACGCGATGTATCGCGCCGGGATGACAATTCCCGAGCCGCTGTTCCTCGAACTCGATCCCGCCGTGATGGATCGTCCCTTCTTCATCATGCATCGGATGCCGGGACGCACCGCCGCGGGCGGAGCGGCCGCCGCTGAGCCGGAGCCACTACGGCGCAAGCTCGCCGATGAATTTCTCTCCGGGATGGCGCGCCTACACCAGCTCGATTGGCGCACGCTCAAGATGGAGTGGCTGGGCGCGCCGAAAGATCTCGCGGAGCCGGCGCGCGCACAGACGCAACATTGGTTCGAGCTGTACAATCAGGATCGGATGAACGAGGCGTGGCCGATCATCGACGCGGCATTCGCATGGCTCAAGGCGAATCCCGTCGTCACCGATCGCATCGCGATCGTACATGGCGACTATCGCTCCGGGAATTTTCTCTTCGATGACAGCGGCCTCATCTCGATGCTCGATTGGGAGATGACTCATCTCGGCGACCCGCTCGAAGATCTCGGATGGTCGACGATGCGGCTATGGGGATGCGACCATCTCGCTGGCGGCCTCATCGATCGCGACGACTTCATTCGTGTCTACGAGCAGAAGTCCGCCGCCGTCGTCGATCGCAAGCGGCTGTTCTTTTACCAGGTGTTGGGCAACGCGAAGATGGCAGTGATTTGTCTGACCGGAATTCGCGACCTGGCCGAAGGCCGCACCCCGGATCCTACGATGGTAACCCTGCTCAACATTGTGCTGCCGATCCTGCTCGAAGATCTGGCCGCGCAACTCAAGCTGGTTTGATCGATAATGTTAAGACCGACCCCAAAAGAAATCATCGCGGGCATCCAGCGCACCATCGCCGAGACCCTGATGCCCGAATTGAAATCGCCGTTCGCGATTTCCCAGGCGAGCGTCGCCGTTATGATTCTGGGCGCCGCGACCGAGTGGATCGAATCAATTCCCAAACACAACGCCGCCGAAATCGAAGACTTGAAGCAGACTTTTGATGCGCTCCGGCCGCATGGCGAGTCGGCGATCCTCGAAGCGGCCGGATTTCGCGAAGCGATCGATGGCGGCGTGCGCGCCTCCGACGAGGAGCCGCTCGACTACAACGGAATGGAGACTGCGATGGGCGCGCTGGCGGGCGGCGTCGCGACCGGGCGCATAGCAGGCCCGGTGGCCGCCGAAGTGCGCGGCTACATCAAGCGTCACCTCGAACGGATTCGCGCACTGTTCGGCAACAATTCCCCCTTCGGTTGACCGCACGCAACTTCGGCGCTTAGCTAACAGTCGAGTAGCTGCGCAGAGGAGTTCCTTCATGTCGAGCGATATCGCCGCGCGCGTTAAGACCCTTCGGGCTAGCCTCGATCATCCAATCATCGATGGCGACGGTCATCTCATCGAGCCCGCCCCGCTCTTCCAGCATTACCTGCAAAAGACCGGCGGCAAGGATCTCGTCGATCGCTATCAGCGCGAACTGCGTGAGCATCCGACCGGATCACGCGGAAATCGCGAGACCGGCGAGATGCGCGGCGCATGGTGGGGCGTCGGCAACGATGCCTATGACCTCGCCACCGTGATGGCGCCGAAGCTGCTGCATCAGCGGCTCGAGGAAATCGGCATCGACTTCGCGATCATGTATCCGACGCTCGGCCTCGCGCTGCCGACGATTCACGATCGCGACGTGCGCCGCGGCGCGGCGCGCGCGCTCAACACCATGAACGCGGAAATCTGCGGACCGTTTCGCGATCGCATCGCGCCGGCCGCCGCGATCCCGATGCATACGCCGGATGAGGCAATCGAGGAGCTCGAATTCGCGCACGCCCACGGCCTTAAGGTGGCGATGATTCCGCCCGGCGTCGCACGCCCGATTCCGGCGCTCGAGCGTGAACATCCGGGCGCGTTTCCGGCAGCCTGCTACTTCGACAACTACGGCCTCGACAGCTTTCACGATTACGATCCGCTCTGGCGCAAGTTCGAGGAGCTGAAGTTCGCGGTGACCTCGCACGGCGGCGTCGGCCTGCGATTCCTGCCGCTGGGGCGCCGCTCGCCGAGCAACTACATGTTCAACCACATCGGCGGGCATGCGTACCAGCAGGGTGAACTGTGCCGCTCGATTGTGTTCGGCGGCGTGCCCGCGCGCTTTCCGAATCTCGCGTTCGGCTTTCTCGAATGCGGCGCAGGATGGGCCGTCGATCTGCTGCATTCGCTCGAGGAGCATTGGGAGAAGCGCAATCTTGAGGGGCTGAAGAACTACGATCCGGCCCGGCTCGATCGTACGAGGCTGTTCGCGCTGCTCAAGGAGTATGGCGGCCCGGAATACATCAACGCGTCCGGCGAGCGGCTCGGCCGGGCCTACGACGAAGGGGTCGCGCGCCACGATCGCCAGGCGGATCGCGATGAATGGTCACGCTGCGGTGTGCACGAGGAGCACGACTTCGCGCGCATCTTCGCGAATTTCTTCTTCGGATGCGAGGCCGATGATCCTAGTGTCCATCGGGCGCTGGACGCGCGCGCCAACCCATTCAAGATGCGCTTCCAGCCGATCTTCAGCTCCGACATCGGCCACTGGGATGTTCCCGACATCAAGCGCGTGCTGCTCGACAGCCATCACCTGGCGGACCAGGGGCTCATCAGCGATACGGACTATCGCGACTTCGTTTTCACGTACCCCGCGCGTTTGCACATGAGAGCAAATCCCGATTTTTTTAAAGGCACCGTGGTAGAAAGCGCGACTTCGAAGCTCGCAGCCTGAAGTGGAGGCATTGCCTTTCGCACGGAATTTTGCGATCCGATCTGCCAGGTCGAGGCGACCTGGTGCGAGGAGTGATGCTAGCGAGATGGCACATTCTCTTCGCCGGCATTTTGATAGCGCCGGCAATCGCATGCATGGCTTGCACGCCGCTGCAATTGCGGCCACCGCCGATGGATCTGCTGGAAGCCCCCTGCGACGAAGGATTCACCAGCTCCAGCATCGACCATTCTGTCGAGCATCCCGAATCAGCGGAGATCCAGAGAGTTGCGCATACCAAAGTGTGCACCGCGAATCCCGAAATCTGTTGGTCGGACGCCGATTGCAGCAAAAACTACGAGTGCGACCGGCACACGCAGAGCTACGTACCTGCCGGAGCCGGCGTATGTTG
>JBGPMZ010000034.1:0-10237 GCA_041487255.1 Binataceae bacterium (SeqCode)
CTTTGCTCGAGCAACTTGACCAAGGCGATGACGGACTGGGACAAAGAAGCGATTCGAATACCCGCGTCATCGGGGAGCACTGGGCATCGTTGACCTTCCCGCGCGGGGACCACCGTAGCGATCCTCACCAGATGAGTATCAGGGCAGGAAGCGCCAAGAGCCTCCAGCGTCAACGCAATAGAGAGTTGGAATCTGCTACAATAGCGTCGACGCTCGGCGAGAGTCGGTTTTAGGTTGCGCTTGAGGCATCCTGTCCAGGTATGGCTCGCGGTCGATTACCCAAACGAACCCACCAACCCCGTGAAAACAAAGGATTTTGATATCGGCCTCGAGAAATGACGCCAACTGCGGATTCGAGACCCTCTCTACGTTCAGGGTGATCGCTCGGACGCGGCGTACGCCCGGGTGCATAAACGAAGCCACCAAGTGCTTGAAAATAAAGGATTTTTGTTGTTGGCTTTACCATCAAACCCAAATCCGGCTCCTCCGCTGAAGGGCGGGAGTCCTAGTCGCCTTGTTCAATCGCAAGCTAATTCAAGCCCTAGGTGGGTAATTTAGGCGGTAGCTAACTAGGAGCATCAGCGATACGCCGTGCCGTCGTAGTATTGACTAGAAGTGGACCTTGACCTATCAATTGGTTACAACCGATAGCAGGCTTTGATGACTACCCATCAACAGATCGTCAAATCCGTCGGCGCTCACGGTCTATGGAAGACGCGGCTCGATACGGCGATCGCGCAGGGCGTCAGCGATGTCTCTGTAACCCTCGTGCGGCAAGATAACCAATGCGAGTTCGGGAAATGGCTCTATGGCCCCGAGTTGTCGGCCGAGGCCAAAGGCTCACCGCATTACGAGCAATGCCGGCGGCTTCATCGGCAGTTCCATCTGGAGGCAGCCAAAGTCCTTACCCTCGCGCTGGCGAACAAGAAGAGCGAAGCAACCCGTGCGATGGGACCCGGCAGCGAGTTCGCAACATGCTCAGCCACCTTGACCAAGGCCATGCTGGATTGGGACAAAGCGGCGCCTCGCTGACCGATCTCCTCGAGCTCGGCAAGGCTTTTCGTAACCGGCCCACCGCGGTAACGTCATTGGTGATCGCTACTTCAAAGGAAGGGCCCGCCGATGTCGTGGAACAAGCACCTTCAGACTCGCCGCGAGTTTCTCAAACATAGCACCATCGCCGGAGTTGGCGCGGGACTGCTGCCGATCCTCGGCGCGACTGAAGCGACCGCACCGATTCCGCCCAGCGAGGTGCGCCGTTTCTCGCCGCTCGGCAAGACCGGGCTCAAGATCTCCGACATCTCATTCGGCGGTTCGCGCCTTCAGCATGGCGATGAAGACGTGGTACGCCACGCTTTCGATCGCGGGATCAATTACTTCGACAGTGCCGAGACGTACAGCGGCGGCGATTCCGAGACCGTGATCGGCAACGCGCTCAAGGGCAAGCGCGACAAGGTCTATCTCACCTCCAAGACGCTCGCGGGGCCCACCGATTCCAAAGAGACGATGATGGCGTCACTCGAGGGCAGCCTGCGCCGCCTGCAGACCGATCACGTCGATGTCTATTTCAATCACGCCATCAACGACATCGAGCGCATCAAGAATCCCCAGTGGCATGAGTTCACTGAGCTGGCGAAGAAGCAGGGCAAGATTCGTTTTACGGGGATGTCGGGTCACGCGGGACATCTCACCAATTGCCTTGATTGGGGAATCGATTCGGGCCGCTTCGATGTGATCCTTTGCGCGTACAACTTCGGGCAGGACCCTCAGTTCTATCAGCGCTTCTTCCGCTCCTTCGATTTCGTCGCGGTTCAGACCGACCTGCCCCGCGTACTCAAGAAAGCCAAGGCCAAGGGCGTCGGCGTGGTGGCGATGAAGACGCTGCGCGGCGGGCGTCTCAACGATATGCGTCCCTATGAGAAGGACGGCGCGACTTTTTCGCAGGCTGCCTTTCGATGGGTGTTGTCGAATCAGGATGTCGATGCGCTGATCGTCACGATGACCGGCGCCGGCGAAATCGATGAGTACCTGGGCGCGTCGGGCGCGCGCGCAACCGCCGCCGACATCCCGCTTCTGCAACGATACGAACATCTCAACGCGTCCTCGCAATGCCGCCAGGGATGCGGCATTTGCGAGAGCTCGTGTCCCTACGGCGTCGAGATCGGCGAGGTGTTGCGAACACGAATGTATGCCGTCGACTATGGCGACCTGCGCTTCGCACGCGATGAGTACGCGCTGCTCGGCAACGGCGCCGAGGCTTGCCTGTCGTGCACCGCGAAGCCATGCGCGACCGCATGCGTGTACGGGCTGCGGCCCGACGTGCTACTCGCGCCGACGCATCGCGCCTTGACGCGCGCCGTGTAGGAAAAGAGAAGAGCCAGACAAAACACCAAGACACCAAGGTAGGACCAGTGGCACTTCATCAGTCGGTGCAGGATCAAGGGTTCCTGCCGGGAAGACCCGAGCATCAGATGCGGGCCGCAGCGGCCCTTGAATGATGTCCTAACAGGACCGTTGCGGCCCGCATCCGGTTCCACCGGCACGACCACTTGATCCTGTGCCAATGGCGGGAGCTCCAATTGTCCTAACTTGGTGTCTTGGTGTTTTGTCCGGTTCCTTCCCTTCGCGTTGCTTCAAGCTCCTGAAGCGATAATCATCCTGTCACGTCGTCGCGCGTGCGAGTTCATCGGCCACGCCAAATCGCAAGACATTCTCATCGTGTTTCGAAATCGGCGAGACTGCCGCGATCGCGATACTCGTCGTTCTCGCGATTCGCACCATTCAGAGCTGGCTTTGCCGCATCGATGCGCGAACCGTATGGGACTACGGCCCGGCCCAGCTCGCCCTTCACGCCGACCTGCTCACTAAAGGGGCGCCGCTCTATCGCGACTTCCGCATCGCGCCCTTCATCCCGCTCGTATATGGTCCTGTCGTTCCCTTGCTTACCGGCACGCTCGCACCGATGTTTGGCGTCGGGCCGATGGCGGCGCTCGAGGCGGGACGGTCCCTCACGATCGCGTCGACCCTGGTCGTATGCGCGACGATTTACGTCCTCGCGCGCAGGATCGGCGCGAGCCGCGGCGCGGCGACGATGGCGACGCTCGGCTTTCTTCTCTCTCCGATCGTGCTGCGATGGGGCTTCGAGTATCGCGTCGACATGCCGGTGCTGGCGTGCGAACTCGGCGGCATAGCGGCGTACGCCAGCGGCGCCGGCGCGATCGCAATCGCGCTGTTCATCATCAGCTTCTTCATCAAGCAGGGTCATGCGATAGGCATCGCAACCGTTGTGTTGTTCTGCTGGATCACTGGACAGCGCCGGCGTGCGATCATCCTGGGTTTCATTTGGCCGGCGGCGGCCATAGCGGGAACGTCCGCTCTCGGCGCGATCTATCCTTACTACTTCCTCAATTCGTTTGGTGCGGTGCGCACGATGCATCTCGACTTCACCGCGCCGCTCCTGTTCGCCGGCATCCTGATTGGAGGAAACCTGGGACTTGCGGTCTTCGCGATCATCGCGTTGACGCGCCGCCGCGTGAACGACCGCCTGATGCTCTGCCTGTTGATCGTCGCATCGATTCACGACGTCGCCTCGTGTCTGCGATGGGGCAGCAACGCGTACTACTTTCTGCCGGCGCTTGCGGCGCTCGCGATAGTCGCCAGTGCCGGAATCGATCCGCTGCTCGAGCGGATGTCTGCCATGCGCAGCGTCCCTCAGCTCGGAGCGGGTTCCGCGTTGGCGCTGCTGCTGTCGCTCGGTTTGATCCTGGCGCCCCGCCCGATCGCGATGAGCCTGCGCGAGGTCGCTTGGCCCTCGATTCACTGCGATGTGGCAAGCGCCGACCCGTGGGATCCTCGCGCGCTGGAAATTCTTCAATCGATGGACGGGCCGATTCTCACGGATACCGCGGAGCTGAAATTCGTCGATGGCCGCGAGAATCTGCAGTGGATCGATCTGATGGTACTGACTTCGATGCAACAGCTTGGAACTTTCGACGATGCCGTACTCCTCGACACCGTGTGGCGAAAGCAGATCGCCGCATTCGCTCTCGACGAGGAGCGGCTCGATCGCAGCGTTCGCGGCCGGCCGCTTTTCTGGCCCCGGCTGCGGCGCGCGATCGACGCTAACTACCTGGCGGTGCCTGCCGTCGGCCCTCCTTACCTGATGCTTCCGAAAAAGCCTCGGTAGCGAAACGATAAGCTGCAAACCATGCAGATAGCAGTGCGAGGAATCCCAACTCGGCAACCGCTACCGTTCGCCAATCGAAAATGTCTTTGCGCAATGTCAGGGTCGACATCAGCGGCGTCGCCAGGACGACGAAAGCGTAGCCGAGAATCGCCGATCGCCGCACTCGCGGGCTGATTTCGTGATGTACCCCTGCCACCGCGATCATGCCGAAAGTAATGATCGGCAGCACCATGTAGTGGAGCCACACCACCGGCGTGAGAATGAGCATCGTCGCGATCCACAATGAGAGACTGCGCCCCTGCACGTCGCCCTTCAGATTGACCGTCGCGCGAAAGGTCGTCGCCAGGATCACGAGTTGTACGGACACCACGATTGCGCAGTGCAACAGATTCAAACCGCGCGGAAGATCCGTGCCAAAAAAGAGCATCAACGGGCGCGCCACGAATGCGTCGAGCGAGACGTTGGCGGCCGCGATCTCCCATCGCGGTTCGAGTGAGAGCCATTGGTGGCCACCGATGACTCCGATAACGCGCAGGAAATTCTCGATCGGCGCGATTCCTATTGTGGCGACCGTCGCTGCAGCTCCGCCAACGAACGCGACGGCGAGTGATGGGATCGCGCGCCAGCTTCGCCGGGATAACAGATAGCCGCCGAGCACGAGCGGAAATCCTCGCAACAGTCCGAGCGCCGCGAGCAGGGCGCCCGCTGCACGATCGCGGCCGCACTGAACAAGCCGGAAAAAAAGCAGCACACCGAACATCACAAAGGTCTGGCTCTGCGCCCATCGGAAGTTGTCAGCCAGGGGTGTGAATCCCACCGCACCGAGGGACAGCAGAATTGCCGACTTGCGATCCAGTCGCGCCGACGACCCGACCAGGAGAACCAGCGACGCGATCAGACACCCCGCGCTCGCGATAGACCAGATCGCATATGCCTTCGACGGCGACATCAACCCCAGCGGTTCGGTCACCAGCGTGAACGTAGGAGTGTCAGCGGGATGCGCGAAGGGATCGGCTTCGAGGCCGAGTTCGCGCGTGAAGTCGGTCAAGTTGATCGCGTACGGATTGAGACCCCGATGCATCGCGACCGCGCAGGCGTAGTAGATGCTGAAGTCACCGCGCCGGGAAGCGCGGGGCAATTGAACGAGAACTACAACGAGGTACATCAGCCCGAGGATCGCGACGACATAGATGCCGCCTCCGGTCGGATGACCATCGGTTAGCGCGCGTTGCCGCATGGTTCCAATCTCCCATGCGCGCGCGATGAAGCAAGATCGGAGCGAGAGGAATCAGACAAAACACCAAGGCACCAAGGTAGACCTAACCCCTAGCCCCTTCCCTTGAGGGAAGGGGAACCATAACGGCTCCCGCTAGGGCCGCTGCGGCCCGCATCTGTAGGCTTGGTTCTTTCCGATCGGCAGGAACCCTTGATCACGCGCCTATCGAGCAACTGCCATTGGTCCTAACTTTGTGTCTTGGTGCCTTTGTGGTTTGCCTGGTTGCCGGCTCTGCTCTTCAATTCGCCGCGATGCGCTGCGCGATCAGCTTGTCCAGCTCGACGCGCAGATGACCGAGCACCTCATCGTACTTGAAGTATCCAATCTTCTGATCTTTCTTCTTCAAGTTCACGGTGGTCGGCCCGCACCACAGCCCGAGGTCCGCGTCGTCCGTCTCGCCGGGTCCGTTCACACGGCATCCCATGACCGCGATGGTGATTTTGTATTGCGCTGCATATTCGGTCATCACCTTGACCTGCTGCGCCAGTTCGACGAACTGCTCGTTCTCGACCCGCGAGCATGATGGACACGAAATGATGTTGAGGCCCTTGCCGAAGTCCGGCACAGAGATGAAGCGGCCGGCCTGGACGTCTTCGATAATCTTGTGACCGACGACGACCTCTTCATGCTTGCGCTCGTTGGGCAGCGTGAGCGAGACGCGAATGGTGTCGCCGATTTGCTGCGCGAGCAGTTTCTCGAATGCGATGCGCGTCTTGATGATACCGTCGGGCGGCAAACCCGCCTCGGTGACGCCCAGATGCAGCGGCACGTCGGGACGCCGCTCGGCGAAGCGCCGGTTGGCGTCCATCACCTTGGCTGGATCGGAATCCTTGAGCGACACCACGAAGCGATCGAAGCCGTACTCCTCCATCAGCTCGCAATGATAGGCGGCCGACTCGACGATCGCCTTGAGCTGATCGCCCGGATACTTGTCGAGGAACGCCGGCGCGACCGAGCCGCAATTGACGCCGATGCGCATCGCCACGTTGTTGTCGCGCGCGACATCGACGAGCCACTTCACCTTCTGCGGCACGGTCTTCTTCTTGTCGATGTGATGCACATGGCCCGGGTTGTAGCGGATTTTGTCGACATGCGGCGCGACCTTGTCCGCCACCTTGTAGTTTTCCTGCAGATCGACCGACAGCACGACGCCCCTGGTTTGCGCGCGGATCTCCTTAAGCGCGGCCGCATCCTTTTCGTTATCGACCGCGATCCTGACGATGCCCGCGCCGGCGTTCGCGAGCTGATGCGACTGCTTGACGGTCTCATCGATATCGGTGGTGCGCGTCGCGCACATCGATTGCACGACGATCGCCGCGTCGCCACCAACCATGGTTCCGCCGATATCGATCTTGCGCGTCTTACGAACGTGCGTGTGCTGCTGCATCTTCGGTGGCTTTCTTCTTACTTCCCTCAAGGGAAGGAGCCAGGGGTTAGCTCGTCTTAGTGCTTATGCTGCTCCGCGATCTCCATCGCCAATGCGCCATGGCTGAACGCCGCGCCCGCGCGCATCGCGGCCGCGACCCATACCGCCTCGGCGATTTCCTGATCGGTGCAACCCTTGTCCTTCGCCCGGCTCACGTGCGCGTCGATACACCATGGACACTGGGTCACATGCGCCGCCGTAATCGCCATCAGCTCCTTGGTCTTGCTCGGAATCGCGCCGTCTTTGAAAACGGCCTTATCGAATTCGAGAAAGCCCTTCATCATGTCGGGAGCCATCTCGCGAAGCTTCTTGTACTGTTTCGCGCTGTCCTTGACGCCTAGGTAATCGCCCATCGCATTCCTCCGCTGGGCCGTGTGGCCCGCTGCGAATCCTGAAGTTGTTGGTGATGCGGTCGCCGAAACTATACCAAAACCGAGGATCGACAACATCGCTATTCTAACAAAGCGAGCCCCTTCGCACACCAACGCTTCGTCGAGGCGTGCTGGGGTGGTCGAGGTTAAGTAGTCATTAAAATTGGCGAAGCAGGTTCTTATGCGGTTCCGCGTCACGCGAGGACTCAGTACACTTGCGTGGGCAGGACCACTCAATGCGGAGTCTGACGCACCGAAGCGTTACTTTTGCCGATGAATCATGGTTGTCTTTATGGTGTTCGGAACGACCGTTCCACGTTGTCTGGCCAATTTGTGCGTGAATCATCCGCGATTCATACCGCCAAGTGTCGTCAAGGTAACCTGCATGGTGCGATCGCGCTTGCACATTATCTTTGACCTGATTATTGTCCCCAATCCGACCATTTACATTAGCTGAGCAACGTGGAATGTTTCACTCCGCCTAATGGAAGGTCAGGGAATTGTTAAAGCGATGACGGCCCGCAAGGGAGCACTTCGCGAGGAAGGAGCTGAGCGATGTTGGAGGCTCAGGTCGTAAATAAAGCTGCCGATCAGCGCCCTTTTCCGGATGTAATCCTGAAAAGCCAGTTCTTCGACACGATTGGAAAACGCTCGCTGACCAGCGAGCAGCGGCTGATGCTCGCGGTGTTGGCCGATGCGATCAACCTGGTGCAGGACGGCCATCGCTCGTCCAACCCGCGCAAGCGCACCTCGTTCGCGGAGGCCAAGAACTGGATTTTCCAGTCCGGCGTGCGCTGCCCACTCTCATTCGAAAACGTATGCGACGCCCTCGCCATCGATGCCGATGCGCTGCGGTGGCGTGTCGCGGCGCTGATTTCCGGCAACCCCGATGCGATGCCTGCGCCGCTGCGCCTGCGCCTTAAGGAAGCGAGCCGGGTTCAGCGCCTGACGGTGAATCGCGTGCGCCGCCGCCGCGATCCTCGGCGCAATCGCATCCGCGCCGCGCAGACCGCGCAATAGAAAATCGAACTCCCCAGGAAAACCTCGCGATGCGCTCGCGAGGTTCTCTTTATTTTTGAACCCTGCTAGCAACTGTCCTCATGCCGGAAACCATAGATCGGCCGCTTAGCGGAATCAAAGTCGTCGAACTTACGATGTGGGTGGCGGGCCCGTCCTGCAGCGCCGTGCTGGGTGATTGGGGCGCCGATGTCATCAAGCTGGAGGATCCCAACGGAGGCGATCCGATTCGCGGCGCCGTCACTACCCGCGCGATGACCGAGACGCGCGCCGTGCCCCCCTACGAACTCGACAATCGCAACAAGCGGTCGGTCGCGGTCGATCTGCGCCGCACCGAGGGCGTCGAGTTTGCGATGAAGATCATCGAGCACGCCGACGTGTTCATCACCAGCCTGCGGGTCGATACGCTGGCGCGGATGAAACTCGACTACGCCTTGATGGCGTCGCGCAATCCGCGCCTGGTGTATGCCTCACTCAACGGCTACGGCCATCGCGGGCCGGACCGCAATCGTCCCGCCTTCGACTATGCGGCCGCATGGGCGCGCTCCGGCATCATGCACACCGTCGCGGAGCCGGGGCAGGCGCCGCCGGCGCAGCGTCCGGGCATGATCGATCATGCGGCGGGCCTCGGCCTCGCCGGTGCGATCTCGGCCGCGCTGCTGCAACGCATGCGCACCGGCCACGGATGCGAGGTCCACATCTCGCTCTTCCAGATGGGGCTATGGATGAACGCGACCGACCTGACCATCGGCCTCATCAGCGGCAAGCCGCCCGAGCAGGAGAGCCGCAGCGAGCGCACCAATCCGATGTGGAACTCCTATCAATGCAAGGACGGCGGATGGGTCTACTTCGTGATGATTCAGAGCGACAAGCATTGGACGGATTTCTGCACGGCTCTCGGTCATCTGGAATGGAAGGACGATCTGCGTTTCAAGGATTTTGGCGGACGCCGCAAGCACAGCCGCGACCTGACGCGCCTCATCGACGAAGCGATCGCGACGCGCACGCGCGCGTATTGGGCGCCGATCTTTGATCGCCATCTGCTTATCTGGGCGCCCGTCCAAACCGAATCCGAAGTAATGCACGATGCGCAGGCCGAGGCGGTTGGCGCGTTCGTCGACATCGAGCATCCCGCGATCCCGGGATGCCGCGTGGTGAACAGCCCGGTCAGCTTCGGCACCGGGCCGCATCAGGCGTATCGTCACGCGCCGGAGTTAGGCGCGCATACCGAGGAGGTCGCCCTCGAAGCCGGCCTGACGTGGGAGCAGATCGCGAAGCTCAAGGACGGGGGCGTCATCGGCTGAAACAGCACCTTCGTTCCATTGGATGCTGCGATTCGGCGGCTTCCTTCACGGCCGCTGCGCGATACGTTTTTTCGCGCAATTCGTCTTCGCTTCGCGTAGAACCCGCTCGGCAAGAACCGACCACTCAGAGTGCAACGGTTCAATCTCGCCGGAGTCGCTCGGGTGCTCTATCTGGCGGAAGATCAAGTCACCTGCCTTCATGAGGCCCAATTGTTCGGCTCTCCAATCGTGTCCGTCGCACTAATTTCGGTGCAATTCGATCTTCGTGCGGTGGTGGATTTGCGCGCACCTGCGGTTCAGAAAATCCTCCGTACCAATAATGCCGAGTTGATGTTCAACTTCCGGTCCTTGCCGGCAAAGTTGGGTCCAGCAGCCACTCAAATGCTGGGCGAGTGGATCGCTGCGAGCGGACGCATTGACGGACTCCTCTACAAATCGCCGGCGCACGCTGGCCATGCGGACCTGGCGATCATCGAAGGTGCGCTGAGGGGCTCGGGTCGGCGGTGGTGGTGAATGATCCGGGTGGAGTGTCGGACAGGCTGCCGTAAGGGGGTGGGGGGATGGTTGCCCTCGCGTCTTCTCGACGCCGCCTCGCGGTAACGGCACGGGCAAACTCGGTGAAGCCGCCCGAGCGGGCGGCGTATCCAGGATGTACAA